>JBFFGY010000410.1:0-1512 GCA_041557215.1 Alphaproteobacteria bacterium | reverse complement strand
TCTGCCGGCGCTTTTGCGAATACCCGATTTCGGCATGCTGCCAGCTGGAATGGACGCTCGCCTTCACGACATATTCGAAGGGCTGAAGGACACGGAAATCGCCCATGACAGCCTGTCGATCGAGGTAACGCGATAGGGGGCGGCATGGACAGCAGACGGGCGGCACAAGACTTACTGGAGGCGGGCAAGAGCGGTGAATTATCCGCGGCACTGGCGGCGATCGCCGAGGCGACTGCACCGGGAGGCGAGCCCAGATATGCCCCTCGCGTCTGCCGCGAGCTGGCCCGCATCATCGTCTGCCGGAACTACGCGAAATCGGTGTTGCAGTTATCCCATCTGGTCAATGCCGCCGACGCCTGCGCCCGACGGAACGAGAGCTATGAGCGGCTCCTGCTGGGATTGCCGCAGGCTACGCCCCGTCATTTCCGCGACCACCTGTCCGTCATGCTCGCCGGAGGCGGTTGGCGGCGTCCGGGTTTCAGCCTGGCGCCCACGGGCATCGCCATCGCCTATGACGATGGAGAATTCGTTGTGTCCTTCACGCGGATGCCGCTGCTGGCGTCGTTGCTGGAGTTCATCGTCGGCATGGACGGATATGCCGCGGTCGACGACATCTTCGCCGCCATGCTGGCCGACCCGTCCAACCGGGCCGTCGGCGATGCGGCGAACGCCATTTCTAGGCGCATCTATGCCTACCTGTCGGATAATCTTCCCAGCGTTCAGAATATGGCCAAGTTCAACCGGATTCATGAATACCTGGCGGCCCGGGCAGAGGACGGCGAGATTGAGATCGGCGACGCCGAAATCGTCGAATTCTGGCTGGACCATGCCGTCGGCGAGGGCGGCGAGGAAAGCGGTTTCCGGGTCTACCGGACAGTCCTGGACACTTTCATGGCGTTCATCCGGGCGCTGGAACTGGCCGATGACCGGCAGCGCGCATCGCATGCCGCGCCGATCGGTGGTGACGCGGAAGCTGGTGAGATCGATCCGGAAAGCCTGTGCGGCCTGCTGGAACAGGAAGGGCAATGGCAGTCGCCCCTGCCGCTTATGGATGAAGATCCGGCGGTGCGGATCAAGTTCCTGACAGGCCGCGAAAAGGACGGGCTGCGGCTGTTGCTGGAGATGGGGCCGCTGGCGCGGTCATTACCGCTATCCCTGTTGCGGGCCGAATGTTTCGGCACCGCCCAGGCGCGCCTGACCCAGGCGATGCGCCGCAACGCTTCCGCGGCAGAAGTCCAGGCGATGGCCGAACTTGACGACCTGCCGGATTACCGGGGCCAGCGCGAAGGATACGGGAAGCTGCGGCAGCGGGTCGACAAGATGATGCTGGCTTCGCTGCATGTCCTGTTGCGCGAACGGGCCCTGGCGGAAGGAGGGAATGTCACTGCCCTGCCGGGACGCGGGCCGGTCGACCAATTCCAGGCGATCGCCGAGGGGGGCGAACTACCCTTGTTGCCGCCTGATGACGAAATCCATGCCGAGGCGGCCCGTGCCTTCCGCGGCGTCGCCCGT
>JBFFGY010000409.1:0-1544 GCA_041557215.1 Alphaproteobacteria bacterium | reverse complement strand
TCGCGCCGCAGCAGGTCGGCGGCAAGACCCCCGGTCCAGCCGCTTCGATCCGCCTTCTCCAATGCGCTTGCCAGGTCTCCCAGTCCGCCGCTATCGGCAACCTGGCGCAGATCGTCATAAGCCCGCCAGACATGCCACGCCTGGAAGGCGATGACCAGCAGCAGAAAAAGCGCCACCAACGCAATCATCAGGCGGGCCGTCCAGCGCCCGGGCCCTTGTTTAATGGCGGCCGGCTCCTGCGGGCGCGGGCCGGCAGTCAATGTGGGCCCGCCCGCGCCGATAATCTCCGCCAGCTCTTTCGTCGAAGCGATCTCGGCGATCTCGAAACCGGCGGGAAGCCCACCCGCCTCCGCATGAGGCCGCGCGCCAGGCGGCAGCACCAGCGTCACCTTCGCTCCCTCCATCGCGAGGGCGGCGAATAGCTCCTCGGAGGCCCTCAGCTTTTCAGGGATATGATTGACCGGCGCGACGCCAAGGTCGTTGTGGACCGCGCCGGTCAGCCAGATGACCAGGTCTCCGGGTTCGTCCGGCCCGGCCAGGGCATGGTCCTTCGCCAGCATGTGGGCGGCGAATACGCCGAGTTGCCAGCTTTCGCCATCGTCAACCGGTCCGTCCACATCCAGCCGGAAGGCGCCAGGCTCCAAGGGGCCGAATTCCCGTTCGATGACACCGGAGGGCTGCCTGACGAAGGCATCATAAGCCGCGCTGACCGCAAGCACCTTGGTCGTCCGCCCGAGGCAGACGGCCGATTGCTGCGCACGTTCGCGGGTCAGTCGCTCGATCCGGACCGGACCGGCCGTGGTCGCCAGATAAACCCTTGCCTTCATTAGCCCAGATAGATTTCCGTGTTGATATCGCGAAGCTTGGCCAGCAGGTCCGACTCGCGCTCCAGCAACAGCTGGATTACGCCGTCGCGCCCGCGCGGCAGAGAAAACTTATCGCAGTGGTTGTCATTGTCGCAAACAAACAATGTGGCGGGCAGGCCGCCCTCGCCCACGGTGAATTCAATAATCACATAAACCTGGTCCGGTTCGGCGCGCGAGGGCTCGAAACGAATTCGGCAGTTGCCGCCGCCGCGCTGGCTTATCTCGCCACTGCTGGCCGCCGCGACGCGCGGCATATGAATCGATGCGGTCTTGCCGAGTAGCCGCCGGAAATCCCTGCGCAGCTCCGGTTCGATGGCCAGTATTCGCTCTAGTTCGGGGTCCGCGCCGCCGTCGCCGCCCGCCGCGTACGCGTAGAGTCGGCTGAACGCTATTTTTCGCCCGCCATCTTCGTCCCTGTCGTCGCCGAGCGACTGCAGGCTGCTGATCGCATCGAAGATCTGGCGCTCGGGGCCCGGCGATCCGGCGGGTGGTAGCTTGTGGCGCGTTGTCATGACGATACTCCGTATAGGCGCTTGAATTGGTTTGCGAATATTGTGCGGTCCTGCCGGAACCGTTCAGCGAGGTCGGGGGTTGCGCCGTCCAGGATGGCCAGTTTGCCGAGAAAGCCCTCCGTTTCCCGGGCGATTGCCTGGAGGATTCCGGCACCGGCACGGAAGC
>JBFFGY010000408.1:0-1549 GCA_041557215.1 Alphaproteobacteria bacterium | reverse complement strand
TCGCTGCATTGGCGCGAAAGGGCACTCGGCCATCTGGACGGGCAGGCCGGGATGAGGGACAGCCAGATATTCGATTATGCGAAGCTCAGCCCTTCCCGCGCTTGCGCATTGCGGCCCAGTCCTCGTCGGTCATCATATCGCCGACGAAACTGAACTCGCCGGCGCCCTGCAGCCATTCGCCGCCGTCGATGGTCACGACCTCGCCATTCACATAGCCCGAATAGTCCGACATCAGGTAACTGGCCAGGTTCGCCAGTTCGATATGCTCGCCAGCGCGGCCCAGCGGATTGCGCTTTTCGATCATCTCAGCCATTTCCGGCTTGGGCACCAGGCGCTCCCAGGCGCCCGGGGTTGGAAACGGCCCTGGCGCGATGGCATTGAGCCGCACCCCGCGCCCCCCCCATTCGACGGCGAGGCTGCGCGTCATTGCCAGAACGCCGGCCTTGGCCATGGCCGACGGCACCACATAGGCCGAGCCGGTCCAGGCGTAGCTGGTGACGATGGAAAGTACGGTGGCCTTGTGCTTCGCCTCCAGCCAGCGCCGGCCGCAGCCCAGCGTCGCATAGGAGGTGCCATGCAGCACGATGCCCAGAACAGCATCCACGGCGCGTGGCGACAGGCTCTCGGTCGGGGCGATGAAATTGCCGGCGGCGTTGTTGACCAACCCGTCAAGCGGGCCGTTTTGCCAGATCGCATCGAGCATCGCCTCCACGGCAGCCGAGTCGCGGATGTCGCAGCCATGGGTTTCCGCGCCGCCCAGTTTCTCGGCGGCCGTTTCCAACACATCCGTACGGCGGCCGCAGATCACCAGATCGGCGCCCAGCTCCCGGAATCTCTGGCCCATTGACAGGCCCAGCCCGGTGCCGCCGCCGGTAATCAGAATACGTTTGCCCGCAAGGAGATCAGCCTGAAACATGCCTTGTCCTTTCCCGCTGTTCGGTTGCCGCCGTCAAGCTTTAGCAGGCTTTCGCCCCGCTGGCATCATCGCTGGAACCGGATTAGACTGCCGCGGCAATAAGGCAATAGCGAAAGGGAAAGCGCAATAATGGCTGCCGACGGAGGATTCCCGGACGGAATCGCCTATGTGGCCGGCGACTACCGACCCATGTCCGAGGCGAAGATATCCTTGCTGGACTGGGGATTCCTGCGCTCCGACGCCACCTATGACGTGGTGCATGTCTGGGATGGCAAATTCTTCCGGCTGGACCGTCATATCGACCGTTTCATGGCCTCCATCGAGAAACTGCGCATGACCCTGCCGTTGGACCGCGAGGAACTGGCCAAGGTGCTGAACGAATGCGTGCGCCGGGCCGGCTTGCGCGAGGCCTATGTGGAGATGATCCTGACGCGCGGCGTTTCCCCGACCTTCAGCCGCGACCCGCGCGACGCGGTGAACAATTTCATCGCCTTCGCCATTCCCTTCGGCTGGGTCATGAACGAGGAGCAGCGGGTGCGCGGCATCGATTTGACGGTCGCCCAGACCAGGCGCATCCCCGCCGAATCCGTCGACCCCACAGTCAAAAACTACCACTGGCTGGACCTGGTGGCC
>JBFFGY010000407.1:0-1636 GCA_041557215.1 Alphaproteobacteria bacterium | reverse complement strand
TGACAAAAATATTAACTGTGGATTCAGAATTTATCCGGCATAAATCCGGGAATTATGGCGATATACAGAAAGGGTTAGACATGTCCGGTGAAAGCGAGCTTTCCTTTCAGCAGCGAAGCCTGTTCCAGCAGGGATACCAGACCTATACGCCCGCGGAACTGAAACAGCTTGAGTGGGGCCTGCGTTTCACGCCGGCCGTCTGTTCCTCGATCACGGCGGTATCGCTTTATTTCCAGCAGCCCTATGTGCTGTTCGTCGTGGCCTTCCTGGGCATGTATGCCTTCTTCTTCCCGGCGGGCCATCCGATGGATCTGATTTACAACCACATCGTCCGGCCGATGTTCGGGGCGGTGAAGCTGCCCGAAAATCCGTTCCAGCGCCGCGTCGCCTGCCTGGCCGCCGGCGTAATGAACACCATGGCCGCGGTGCTGTTCCTGATGGAGATGCCGACGGCGGCGATCGCGGTGGGCGTCACCCTGCTGTTCCTGCAGGCCATCGTCATCACCACCCATTTCTGCACGCTGTCCTGGATGTATGAAGGGTTGATGCGCATGCTTGGACTGTGGAATGTTCCGGTGGATATTGAAACCGCCCGCATGCTGCACCGGCATGGCGCGCTGTTGGTCGATGTGCGCAGCCAGAACGAACATGCCGCCGACACGGTCGAGGGTACGGTGAACATGCCGCTGGAAAACATCGCGGACCATGTCGACAGTTTTCGCGACAAGACTTGCCTGCTGTTCTGCCGCACCGGCGCGCGCAGCCAGATCGCGCTCGCCAAGCTGCGCAAGTTCGGCCTGGAAAGCGTGCACGACCTGGGCGACCGCACGAAGGCAAGGGAACTGGTGGAAAGCGGGGCGGCCTGACCGGCTATTGTTGCCGATTTGGGGTACGCCCCCGGATCAATAGCGCATAGGCGGTCAGCGTGGCGATCCCCGACAACGCGATCGTTACGGCCATCGGGCGGGCGGTGCCGTCGAAGGCGACGCCGACGCCGATGCCGACCAGGGCGGCGGTGGTCATCTGGATGAAGCCCAGCAGGGCCGAGGCGGCACCGGCCATGGTCGGAAAGGGTCCGATTGCGCCGGCCATGGAATTCGGCATCACCAGCCCGACGCCGGCCGCGAACAGGACCATCGGCGCCAGCACCGACCAGATTGTCTCAATCCCGCTAACCACCAGCCCGGCCATTGCAAACCCAGAAACCGCGCATAGCAGCGCGCCGGCCATCACCATCCGCTCGATCCCCAGCTTCATAACGACCCGCGCCGACAGCATCGTCCCGACGATATAGCCAACGACCATGGCGGAAAAACACAGGCCGAACAGATGCGGCGCCAGCCCCAGCAGGTCGATGAAAATATAGGACGAGCCGAAGATGAAGGCGAAAAGGCCGGCATAGGCGGCATTGTTGCACAACACATACCCAAGCCATTCCCGGCTATTCAGGAAGGCGCGGTAATTGCGCAGCATCTGGCCCACGCTCGTCGTTTCGCCGATATGAGGATTTGTTTCACCCAGCGCACTGAAGACACCGAACAGGATCAGCGCGCCATAGAGCGTCAGCACCAGGAAACTGGACTGCCAGCCGAAAATGACGATCAGATAGCCTGCCACCACCGGCCCGATCAGTGCG
>JBFFGY010000406.1:0-1650 GCA_041557215.1 Alphaproteobacteria bacterium | reverse complement strand
GTCGCCGGGTCGTTGGTGACCAGATCGGCGTAGCCCATATGCTTGGTCCCGTCGGCAAGATGCTGGAGGCGCCCTTCCTAGATCTGCGCGATCGCCTGACGCCGCTGCTGCAGGCTTTCGACGAACGCGGGCTGCTGGCGCTGGCTTTCCATCCCGACTTCGTGAGCAACGGGCAGTTCTATGTAAATTACAGCGCAAAACGGCGCGCTGAATCGCCTTTCACAGGCGAGACTGCCTATACGTGGCGGCTGTCGGAATTCCGGGTTTTCGCGGAAGATCCGAACCGCGCGGACCTTGCCAGCGAGCGCGTGCTGCTGGAGATGGACTGGGTCAACCGCAAGCACAATGGCGGCGGGTTGGCCTTCGGGCCGGACGGGTATCTGTATGTCGGGGTCGGCGACGGCGGCGGCGTGCATGGGGTGCCGGACGTCTACATTGCGCCCAAGCTCACCGACGACCAATATCGCCATGCGGAAGAGATCAAGGAGGATCCCTAACGCATCCCGGAGGAATTCCACAAATACGATGCTTACGCCCAGGATATGAGCCTGCTGAACGGCAAGATCCTGCGCATCGACGTGAACCAGGGCCATCCTGGTTATGGCATCCCGCCGAGCAATATCTTCCGCGGCAAGGAAGAAGGGCGCGACGAAATCTATGCCTGGGGATTCCGTAATCCCTTCCGCCTGTCGTTCGACCGCATCGGCAATGGCAACACGTTCGTCAGCGGGGTGGCGGAATCGCTGTGGGAAACGATCTATATGGTCGACCGGCCGGGCAATTACGGCTGGGCGGTGCGCGAGGGCACCCATTGCTTCGAGCGAGCCCGCGCCTTCGACCCGCCGAAGGACTGCCCGCGTGTCGATGCGCTGGGCGAGGTGATGCGCGATCCCATCGTCGAGTATGCCAACTGGTCGGTGATGCGTCCCTGGTCGAAGGTACAGGCAACGCCTATGGGCACGGCCAGCGTCGGCGGCTTCGTCTATCGCGGCAAGGCGCTGCCTGCGCTATACGGCAAGCTGGTTTTCGGTGATTTCAGCACTGCCATCGAAAAGCCGTCAGGCCAGGTCTTCGTCGCCACGCCGCCAGAGTCATGGGGCGCGCTGTGGCCGTTCGAGCGCCTGATCGAACTGGACCAGCGCCTGCATAGCCTGGGCGAGGATGCCGACGGCGAACTCTATCTGCTGAACACGGCTCTGGGCATTCCCGTCGGTAATTCTGGCAAGGTCTGGAAACTGGTGCCGCGGTAATGCGACTGGCAGTTTCGCGGGCTGGATTGGCGCTGCTGCTTTACCATTCCGTATGGAACGACCCTTCCCGGTCGGTTCGCTCGTAGGTATGGGCGCCGAAATAGTCTCGTTGGGCCTGGATCATGTTGGCCCAGAGCCGGGGGCTGCGATAGCCGTCGAAATAGGCCAGGGCCGATGACAGGCCGGGCACGGGAATGCCGTGTGCGACCGCTAGGCACACCGCCTGCCGCCAACCGTTCTGGGCCGTTGCCAACAAGTCAGTGAATGCCGGTGCGCATATCAGGTTGCGCGGTTTTTCAGGCCCCCGATAGGCGCGCATGACATCATCCAGCAGCCGTGCCCTGATAACGCAGCCGGCGCGCCAGATGGCGGCGACACCGGAAAGGTCGATCGACCAGTT
>JBFFGY010000405.1:0-1680 GCA_041557215.1 Alphaproteobacteria bacterium | reverse complement strand
CCCGCCCAGGCTCATCCCCGCGCCAGACAGCAAAACCAGAACACGTCCTCGCAAGAGGGCGGCGCCGTCGCTGGATGTGGTCGTTGCGGTTTCGCTCATCCGTGGACCTTATGCCGCGAACCGGCCGCGGGAAAGCTATATCAGCTGACCAGCGTTTCGGTATGGCCATCCACCGACAGCGCCTGGCCAGATATTTTTGCGCCTGCATCGGAACAGAGGAACAGGACCATATTCGCGATGTCCTGCGCATCGATGAAACAGCGCATCGATACCTGGCGGTAATAGGCCTCACGGACCTCCTCTTCCGACAACCCGCGCGACGCCGCGTCGGCGGCGATCACGCGGTCGATCCGCGGGCCAGCCACGCTGCCGGGACAGATGGCGTTGACCCGTATACCGTTCGCGCCCTGCTCCATCGCCAGCGTCTTGGTAAAGCCGATCACGCCCCACTTCGCCGCCGCATAGGGGCTGCGGTTCGGGAAACCGAAAAGTCCGGCGGTGGAGGAGATATTGACGATCGACCCGCCGCCGGCCGCCCGGATTGCCGGAACGGCACTGCGCGCGCACAGGAACACCCCATCCAGGTCAACCGCGATACAGCGCCGCCATCCCTCGTAATCGATTTCGTCGACAGGACCCGTCGGGCCGGCGATCCCGGCATTGTTGACCAGGATATCCAGGCCGCCCAATTCTTCCAGCGCTTCATTGAACATCCGGTCCACGGCAGCCTCGTCGGCGACGTCGGCCAATGTGACCCCAAGCCCGGGAAGCGCCTGCCGCGCGGCGGCAAGCCTGGCTTCGTCCACATCGCAGATATGGACGTGGGCGCCAGCCGCCATCAGGGTCTCGGTAATGGCCCGCCCGATGCCGTCGGCACCCGCCGTCACGATCGCGCGCTTGCCCGCCAGTGCGATTTCCATGGAATTCTCCCGTCACGGAAAAGATAAAATGCTGGAAAAGGGAACCCGGTAACTATTGATTATCGGAGAAGTTATGCCAATATTGAGGCAGGAAGAACAACAAGTTTCGGTTGTTCGAACGGATATTGAACGAGAGAGGAAATCATGGCTTTGGATCCGCGCTTGCAATACGCGACGCAGACTGCCAAGGGCGCCGCGGGGATCGATCAGGGACTGCGCGCCTATATGCTCGGCGTATACAACTACATGGCGGCAGGCCTCGCCATCACCGGGCTGGTTGCATTCATCACCTCCCAGACACCTGTTCTGATGAACGCCGTCTATGGAACCCCGCTGGCCTGGGTTGTCATGCTGGCGCCGCTTGGTCTGGTATTGTTCTTGAGCTTCGGCATCAACCGGATGAGCGCCGCGACGGCCCAGATAACCTTCTGGGTGTTCAGTGGCTTGATGGGGCTGTCGCTCGCTTACATTTTCGTGGTTTATACCGGCACGTCGATCGCCAGGGTGTTTTTCATCACCACGTCCATGTTCGCGGGAATGAGCATCTATGGCTACACGACGAAACGCGATCTGTCGGGCATCGGCTCCTTCCTTATCATGGGACTGATCGGGCTGATCGTCGCCAGCATCGTGAACCTGTTCGTCGCCAGCACCGCGCTGCATTGGGCGCTTTCAGTTATCGGCGTGCTGATCTTCGTGGGCCTGACCGCCTACGATACGCAAAAGATCCGCATGATGTATTACGAGGCCGATGACGCCT
>JBFFGY010000404.1:0-1684 GCA_041557215.1 Alphaproteobacteria bacterium | reverse complement strand
GGCTTCCTGTCGAAGCTGATCCTTCTGATCGTTCTGCTGGCCGTAGGCGCCGGCGTCTGGGGCGTCATGCAGGAGCCCGGACAGCTACGTTTTACGCAAATGAAGATGCAGTCCGGTCAATGGCCTTTGCACTGGCAGCCGGTTGACGTCATCGTGGTATCCGACCTGCATGTGGGATCGCCGCATGTGGATATCGAAAAGCTGGAATCCATTGTGCGGCTGATCAACCAGGTTGAGCCCGAGGTGGTTCTTCTGCTGGGCAGTTTCATGCCGGGCGACTTTTTCAAGACGCCGATCGCACCGGACAAATTCGCGCCGGTACTGGGTCGAATTCAGGCGAAGCACGGGGTATTCGCGCTGCTTGGCCGGCACGACGCGCTAGACGGTGGCAAAGCCCTGGCGGATGCCCTGCGGAATCAGAATATCACGGTCCTTTCCGACAGCGCGGCGCCGCTCCAGTTGGCCAAGGGGCAGCGGTTCTGGATCGCCGGATTCGAGGATAATCCGGCTCGGTACCAGAGTGCGATGGCCAAACTGCCGAAGGGCGAGCCGGTGCTGGGCATGGTCCATAATCCCGCCCGTTTCCCGGATATCCCGGAGAAGATCGATACCGTATTTGCGGGCTATACCCATGGCGGCCTGGTCAGGATTCCAGAAATCCCCATGCCGGTGCTGCCGACGGGCGTGCCGAAAAAATACGCCTATGGCCTTGTGTCGGAAGGCGGCCGCAAGATGTTCGTGACTGCCGGCATTGGCACCGACGAATATCCGATCAGGCTGAACAATATTCCTGAAATAGTATTGGCCAACGTCCTGCCGCAGCAGTAGAACTCCAATGGTGAACAGCGAGGAACCATGGCCGATCCGATCGAGTTCTATTTTGACTTTTCCAGCCCCTACGGCTATCTGGCTGCCAAACGGATCGACGAGATCGCGGCCCGCCATGGCCGGCAGGTCGTCTGGCATCCGCATCTGATCGGCGCCACGTTCACCACGACCGGCTCGAAACCGCTGCTCGATATCCCGATGAAGGGCGAATATGCACGGATCGATCTGCCGCGCACGGCGCGCGGACTGGGTATTCAGTTCAAGCTCCCCAAACAGTTTCCCTTCATGTCGGTCGCCGCGGCGCGCGCCTTTTACTGGCTGGCCGATAGCGACCCGGCGAAGGCAAAGGAATTGGCGCTGGCGCTCTATGACAGGGCCTTCGAAGAGGGCGAGGATATATCGGCTGCGGACTCTGTAATAGCGGTCGCGGTTGGAATCGGTATCGATGCGGAGGAACTGCGGGCGGCCTTGAATGACCCGGCGGTCAAGGGCCGGCTGAAGCAGGAAGTCGAGGCCGCGATCGAGCGCGGCGTGTTCGGTTCGCCCTTCTTCTTTGTCGACGGGGAACCCTTCTGGGGCCATGACAAGCTGGAGGAGCTCGAGCGCTGGCTCGAGACCGGTGGCTGGTAGGGCGCCGGTCATATGTCCGTCATCAAATCCGCCATAAATCCACGCAGTCCGGAATTTTCCGCCAACCGTGACGCCATGGTGGCCGTCGTCGCCGAACTGCGATCCGAGGTAGAGAAGGTCAAGCTGGGCGGCGGCGAGGCGGCGCGGGCGAAACATGCCGCCCGCGGCAAGATGCTGCCGCGCGAACGGGTTCGGGCACTGCTGGATCCCGGCTCGCCCTTCCTGG
>JBFFGY010000403.1:0-1693 GCA_041557215.1 Alphaproteobacteria bacterium | reverse complement strand
GATCGCATTGGCTTTCAGGTGATCGGCAACATCATCGGCCTTGAGGTCGGTCGTTGCCAGATGCCTGTAGCCAGGCATGATCGATGTCGGCACCACACTGCGCGGATCCACCAGATGCTGGACCTGCCATTCGTCGGAATAGCGTCCGCCCACGCGTGCCAGATCAGGGCCCGTGCGCTTCGAACCCCACTGGAAGGGATGATCGTACATGCTTTCCGCCGCCAGGCTGTAATGGCCGTAGCGTTCGACCTCGTCGCGCATCGGCCGCACCATCTGGGAATGGCAGACATAGCAGCCTTCGCGGACATAGATATTGCGTCCGGCCAGCTCCAGCGGCGTGTAGGGCCGCATGCCGTCGACCTTTTCGATGGTGTTTTCCAGGTAATACAGTGGCGCGATCTCGACGATCCCGCCAACCGTGACCACCAGCAACGACAGCACGAGAAGGAGCGTGGCGTTCGTTTCGATCTTTTTGTGATCAATCATCTTGTCTGCTCCCGCCCGCTCATTCGGCTGCCTGCACGGCGCCTATCGGGATCTCCTCCCGAAGGTCGCCCCGGATGGTTTTCCAGATGTTGAAGGCCATGATCAGCGCGCCGGCCAGATAGAGAACGCCGCCAAGCGCGCGGATGATGTACATCGGATGCATGGCTTCCATGCTTTCGGCGAACGAATAGACGAGAAAGCCGAGGCCATCATATTCGCGCCACATCAGGCCCTGCATGATGCCAGAAACCCACATTGAGGCGGCGTAGAGGACGATGCCGATCGTCGCCAGCCAGAAGTGCCAGTTGACATAACGCAGGCTGTATAGCCGCTCCCGGTTCCACAGTTTCGGCACCAGGAAATAGATGGCGCCGAACGAGATCATTCCGTTCCAGCCAAGGGCGCCGGAATGGACATGGCCGATGGTCCAGTCGGTATAATGGGACAGAGAATTGACCGCCTTGATCGACATCATCGGCCCCTCGAATGTCGACATGCCGTAAAAGGCCACCGAGATGACCATCATCCGGATGATCGGGTCGGTCCTCAGCTTGTCCCAGGCGCCCGACAGCGTCATCAACCCGTTGATCATGCCGCCCCAAGAGGGCATCCACAGCATCACCGAAAACACCATGCCGAGCGTCTGCGCCCAGTCCGGCAGCGCGGTATAATGGAGATGATGCGGGCCGGCCCAGATGTAAAGGAAGATCAGCGACCAGAAATGCACGACCGACAGCCGGTAGGAATAGACCGGGCGTTCGGCCTGCTTGGGGACGAAGTAGTACATCATCGCCAGGAAGCCGGCAGTAAGGAAGAAACCGACCGCGTTATGCCCGTACCACCACTGGGTAAGCGCATCCTGCACCCCGGCAAACGCGCTGTAGCTGCGCGAGCCCAGCAGGCTGACCGGCATCGCCAGGTTGTTGACGACATGCAGCATCGCGACGGTGACGATGAAGCTCAGCAGGAACCAGTTTGCGACATAGATGTGCGGTTCCTTGCGCTTCAGGAGTGTGCCGAGGAAAACCGCCAGATAGACGACCCAGACGATTGTCAGCCACAGATCGACGTACCATTCCGGCTCGGAATATTCCTTCGACTGGGTAACGCCGAGCAGATAGCCGGTAGCCGCCAGCACGATGAACAGCTGGTATCCCCAGAACACGAAACGGGCGAGGCCCGGAAACGCCAGCCGTGCGCGGCAGGT
>JBFFGY010000402.1:0-1792 GCA_041557215.1 Alphaproteobacteria bacterium | reverse complement strand
GCGTCAGGAAGGAGGTCTGCAGGTTGAGCGCCACCAGCATGCCGAAGAACAGCGGGTCGACGTTGAAGGTCTCCAGCATGGGCAGGAAGATGGGCACGAAGATGATGATGATCTCGGTCCATTCCAGGGGCCAGCCCAGTAGAAAGATGATGGCTTGGGCGAGGATCAGGAATCCGACCGTGCCGAGATCCAGGGATAACACCCATTCGTTGATCAGGTCGTGGCCGCCGAGGTAGGAAAACACCGAGGCGAAGGTCCAGGAACCGACGAACAGCCAGCACACCATGGCCGATGTCTTGGCCGTCAGAAACACCGCTTCCTTGAGACGCTCCCAGGTCAGCGTGCGATAGCACACCGCCAGGAACAGGCCGCCGAAGGCGCCGACGCCGGCGGCCTCCGCCGGAGTTGCCAGACCCATGAGAATAGCCCCCAACACGCTCAGGATGAGCAGGGCTAGCGGCACGAACGAGGTCAGCAGCTGCACGGCAATCACGGCGATGGGCGGCACGTCCTCTTCGCGGGGCTTGGGTGCGAGCGATGGGTTGAGGGTCGCCCGGCCGATCACATAGATCATATACATGCCCGCGAGCATCAGGCCGGGGAACATGGCGGCGGCGTAAAGGCGCAGGGGCGAAAGCTCGGCAATGGCGGAATAGACGATCAGCATGATCGACGGCGGGATCAGGATTCCTAGACAGCCGCCGGCGCAGATCACACCGGAGGCGAATTTCTCGTCGTATCCCGCCTTCAGCATGGCCGGGAACGCCAGCATGCCCATCAGGGTCACCACCGCGCCGATGATCCCGGTCGCCGTCGCGAAGATGGCACAGGTAGCCAAGGCCGCCACGGCCATGGAGCCGGGTAGATTGCGTGCCGCAAGCTGGATGCTGAAGAACAGGCGATTGACGATATTGGCGCGTTCGACCACATAGCCCATGAACAGGAACAGCGGCACCGCGACCAGCACGTCGTTCGACATGACGGAGAAGGTGTTCTGGACAAACAGATCGAAGATCCGGTTGTCGAAGACGGTCTGCATCCGCAGTTCGTCGTAGTAGGCGTAATAGCCGAAGGCGAGACCCATGGCGATCAGTGTGAAGGCGATGGGAAAGCCCAGCATGACCATGAAAATGAACAGGCCGAGCATGACGATGGCGAGTTGGGGATCGGAGATCATCGGTCGCCCATCTCGCGCAGGTCTTCCTGCTCGTTCATCAGCATGGTCTCCGTCTCCTGAACGTCATGGAGACGCGCGGGCCAGGAGCCGGTCCGCAGGCAGATGACGCAGCGCACCGATTCGGCGAAGCCTTGCAAAAACACTAGCGTGCCGGAGACCGGGATCAGGGTCTTGAAGAAGTAAATCTGAATGCGGGCTGGGCTGCTCCAGCTCACTTCCTTGTAGAACCAGGAGTCGGCGGCAAACCCGTAGCCATAGAAGATCAGTGCCATGGCGCCCGGCATGAGGAAGAGGATGTAGAGCGCCAGGTCGATGCCTGCCTGGGTCCGCCGCGACAGGAGCCGATAGATGACGTCGCCGCGCACATGGGCGTCCTGTGAAAGTGCGTAGGCCCCCGCCATCATGAAAAGGGCGCCATACATCTGAACGCTCATGTCGAAGGCCCAGACGGTCGGCGCGTTCAGCACATAGCGAACGAAGACCTCGTAGCAGGTGGAGAAGGTCAGAATCACGATGCACCAGGCGAAGGCCTTGCCGACCCATGCGCTGAGGCTATCGATGAAATGAAGCAGTCGTGTCATGAAGACTCCCGCAGGCGATATCCGGGAGAGGTAT
>JBFFGY010000401.1:0-1798 GCA_041557215.1 Alphaproteobacteria bacterium | reverse complement strand
GCTTGTACGCCTCGACCATCGCCGCCGCCGGCCGGGCCGGGCCGAAACACTCACCCCATCCAACGATGCCGGCATCGGTGATCACCTCGACGACACAGCCGCTGCGCGTCACGGCCTCGCCGATCGCCCAGTGGAAGGGTTCGGACAGCGGGGCCTCGATAACATACGTCCTGACATCTGCGATTTTCATTGTGGATTTGACTCTTTGCTGATGGCCAGCGATCACTTGCAAACCAGCCGCATGATAGTTTCCAGGTTGAAGCGAAGACGTTCCTCCAGGGCCTCGGGGGCCATGAAGTCCCGCTCGAACAGGATCGAGCCGGTAAAGCGGTTGGTCAGGTAGTAGTAACCGATCGCGGCAATTGTGATGTTGAGCTGAACCGGATCGATGCCGGGCCGGAACACGCCCTCCGCCACGCCGCGCTCCAGCAGACGGCCGACCATATCGACGAAACGGCGGCTGATATTCCTGAAAACCTCCGAATCCTTCACATGGCGCGCCCGGTGCAGGTTTTCGCTGTTCACCAGCGTGATGAATTCCGGGTTCTTCAGGTAATAATCCCAGGTGAAGCGGATCAGTTTCTCCAGGGCTTCCCGGGCGGGCAGGTCTTCCAGATGGAGTTTTTGCTCGGCGGTCCGGATATCGACATAGGCCGCCTCGACGACTGTCCGAAACAGCGCCTCCTTATTGCCGAAATAGTGATAGATCATCCGCTTATTGGCCTTGGCCCGGGCAGCGATCACATCGACCCTGGCGCCGCCCAGACCGCTCTTGGCGAACTCGCGTTTCGCGGCGGCGAGAATCCGGGCTTTGGTCGCCTCCGCGTCCCGGCCTTTCGGTTTGTCCTTGCTTGCCACGGCCCAGCCTTCCGATTCAGTCCCAGTCCGGCGCCCACTTCGCCCGGTTGATATCGACGATGCGATAGTTGGTGGCCGTCAGCCGGTCGATCCGGGCCATGTCCACGCAGGAAAGCGTGAAGTCCATGATATCGAAATTGGCGCGAAGGTTTCCCGGCTTGGTGGACATCGTGTTCATGGAAACGCCTTTCTGCAGGATCCAGCGCAGAACCACCTGGGCCGCCGTCTTGCCGTATCCTTGGCCGATTTCCGCGAATTCCGGATGTCTGAACACCTCGCCCCTGGCCACCGAACAATACGAGGCCAGCGGAATGCCCGTCTCGACACTCGCGGCCAACAGCCTATCCTGGTTCAGGAGCGGGTGGAATTCGACCTGGTTGGTAACGAGAGGAGCGTCGACGATGCTTTTCGCGTCGCGCATCATCTGCACGGTGTAGTTCGACACGCCGACATTGCGGGCCAGGCCGCGTTCCCAGGCCTGCTGCAAACGCCGCAGCGAAGGCGCGATCTCCCCACCGATGGGCGGCCAGTGCACGAG
The DNA here is from genome assembly GCA_041557215.1 of Alphaproteobacteria bacterium. Taxonomy (GTDB): domain Bacteria; phylum Pseudomonadota; class Alphaproteobacteria; order UBA8366; family JADFVY01; genus JADFVY01. The sequence goes on along the minus strand of JBFFGY010000401.1, from coordinate 402 downwards.
CAGCACATCGACGTAATCGGTCCGAAGGTCGCGCAGGCTGGCCTCGACCGACACCAGGAATTTGTCTTCGCTGTAATTGTCGGGATGGACCTTTGTCGTGATGCAGAGATCTTCACGCGCGATCCCGGTGTCGGCCAGCGCCGCGCCGGTATCGGCTTCGTTGCCATACATCTGCGCCGTATCGAAGGCGCGATAGCCGACTTCCGCTGCCGCCTCAATCGCCTTGTACAGGTCTTCCCCGGTTAGCGGCCAGGTTCCGAATCCACGCTGATAGGTCTTCTGGAAAAAGATATTCACTTGCGCCCCTTATGCTCGAATATATGGATTAGCCGCTTTATCTGTAACCTTCCGGTTACTTTTTGCAAGGCGCTTCTTGGCGGGGCAACCCCGGCTCTTCCGATC
>JBFFGY010000400.1:0-1811 GCA_041557215.1 Alphaproteobacteria bacterium | reverse complement strand
GCGTGGATTTTTGTGTCTGCAACAGCCTCGCCCACAGGCCGGTCCTGCGCGACCACGGTGGCGCCGACCGCCGCCCCTCCCAGGACCAGCGGGCCGCATCCGCCCAGGCCCAACGGCAGAGCCAATCCCAGCAAAAGCAGTGGGAACAGGGTCTTGAGGGGTTTGCGGATTGGCATCGTCATCGCTCCGTCTTATTGCGTTACCAGGATGTCTCGGTCCCCGACTGTAGCCACTGCGTGTCGCCGCGCCAAGCATCAACAACATGCCTGGGCAGGCGCCATGGCGCCACAAGCATAACATCAAATCGCACCTGAAGCGCGGCAAGATCCGAACGCCCCGATACCACCCAGCCGGCAGCGCGAATCAGGCGTTTTTTCTGATGTTCGCTGACAGATTCGGCGGCGCTGGCGAAATCCTCGCGCGCCTTTACCTCGACCACCGCCAGCACTTTTCCGCGGCGGGCCAGAATATCGATCTCGCCAACGGGTGTTCGCAGGCGGCGAGCCAGGATCCGGTAGCCGGACAGGCGCAAGAGCCCGGAGCAGACCGCTTCGGCCCACGACCCTTTGCGCCAGGCCCGCTGCCGCGCCTTGCGGCTCACTCCGCCTCCTCCCCATCCGATTCCCTGGAAAGTTCCAGCGCTCTTGCATAAACCTTGCGCCTTGGCTGGCCGCTGGCCTCGCTCACCGTGGCTGCCGCATCGCGCAGACTCATTTCGCCAAGCGCCGCCCTCAGCAAGCCGTCCAGATCCACTTCAGCGGCTTCCTTGCCTGGCGGAGCAACCACCACCACGACCTCGCCCTTCGGGGCACCGGCATCCGCATAGTGGGCCGCCAGTTCATCCAACGGGCCTCGGCGCACCTCTTCATGCAACTTGGTCAGTTCCCGCGCCACGGCCGCCGGCCGGATTCCCAGCACCTCTGCCATATCGCCAAGACTTTCGCCCAGGCGACGCGCAGATTCGAAAAAAACCAAGCTGGCGGGGACCTGGGACACCTCCTGAAGGGACTGCCGGCGGGCGCCACTACGCGACGGCAGAAACCCGGCGAACAGGAACCTGTCGGTCGGCAGGCCGGCGGATACCAGCGCGGCAAGGCTGGCGGAAGCGCCGGGAACCGCGAAAACCGGGATATTTTCGTCTATGGCGTCCCGGACCAGCTTGTAGCCTGGATCGGAGACAAGCGGGGTCCCGGCATCGCTTATCAGGGCCACCTTTTCGCCCGCGCGCAGTCGCGCCAGCAGCTTTGGTCGAACAGTTTCTGCATTATGTTCATGATATGGAAAGATTTTTGCCGCAGTAATGTCATATGCGCGCAGTAACTTCTGCGTAACCCTGGTATCTTCGCACGCCAGAACATCGGCGCTGGCGAGGATGTCGAGGGCCCGCAAGGTTATGTCGCGAATATTGCCGATGGGCGTTGCGACGATGTAAAGTCCCGGCAATAGTTTACTTTCTGCCTTTTGGCCGTTAGGTTGAGTTTGGGTTTTTCCACTAGCAATTACAATGGCGGAGTCGCCAATACATGTTGTCCAGTCTTCGTCGATTTGCTTCGGCACGATTCGCTCTCGTCGCCACTTTTGGCTTGGCGGTAATCCTTACCGGTTGTAGCGCCGATCAGCGTGAAACCGCAACCGGAGAACCGATTGACCTGAGCCCGCAGCGCAATGCGTTGCGGAAGCCTAGCCCGCCCTGGCCGGTCGCACCGACCCTGCCGCCGTTGGCGGATCTCGAGTTGGAGATCACCCCGAAAGGACGCGCCACCTTCAGGCCGGGTCCGGACGGTTCGGTGTCCCCGGCCGCGGGCGTCCCG
>JBFFGY010000399.1:0-1850 GCA_041557215.1 Alphaproteobacteria bacterium | reverse complement strand
TGCGCCTGGGCCTGCCGATCACCTTCGTGGTGTTTTCCAATAGCGTCTATGGGTGGATCAAGGCGGGCCAGAAATCCGGTTTCGGCGAACGCTATTATTCGGTCGATTTCACCCGTACCGATCATGCGGCGGTGGCGGCGGCCTACGGGCTGAAAACCTGGCGCGTGGAGGAACCGGGCGATCTTGAGCCGGCGCTGAAGGCCGCCATTGCCACAGACGGCCCGACGCTGGTGGATGTTATTTCGCAACCCCTGCAGGACGCGGCCGCACCGGTCAGCGAATGGGTGGCGTAAATGCAAGAAATGAAAACGTTGACAATTTATCGACAAAATGACAACGTTGGTTCCAACGATAAAACAGGGCGGCTCAACGGAAGACGATCCATGCTGGCAAAACCCCCATTATTTGCCTTGCTCGATCCGTCGCGCCGATATGGCGTGTCATGACGGACCGGCTGACAATCATCGTCGCCGGTGGCGGTATTACCGGCGTCTCGACGGCCGAATGGTTGCGCCGCGACGGCCATGACGTCACCCTGATCGACCGTATCCCGCCCGGCGATTCCGGCCAGACTTCATACGGCAATGCCGGCCTTCTGGCGCAGTGTGCGGTGGTGCCGGTGCCGGTCCCCGGCGTCTGGAAGAAGGCGCCTAAAATGCTGCTGGACCCGGACGGGCCACTGTTCCTGCGCTGGTCTTGCCTGCCACGCCTGCTGCCCTGGCTGGTTCCTTTCCTGCTGAATGGAAAGCGTGAGAAGGTTGAGGCGATCGCAACGGCGCTGGTGCCATTGATCGGCGATTCGGTGGAGCAGCATCAGGCGCTGGCGCGCGGAACGCCGGCCGAACGCTGGATCGAGACCGGCGAATACAGCTACCTGTATGAGGATCGCGCGGCCTTCCGGGACGATGCCTTTGGCTTCGCTCTGCGCAAGGCGCATGGTTTAACTTGGGAGGAACGGGGCCGCGACGCCTTGCTGGAGATCGACCCGAACCTCGGACCCGCGTACAATTTTGCCGCCACCTTCAACGACCACGGCTGGATCACCGACCCTGGCCGCTATGTCGCGGATCTGGCAGCATGGTTCGAAGGGCAGGGCGGTAAGCTGCTCCGGGCGGAGGTCTCTGAGATCAGGCCGTTGGAAGGCGGGCGTGCGGCAGTGATGGCGGGCGGCGAACGGTTGGAGGCGGACCGCGTGGTAATCGCGACCGGCGCCTGGTCTGCCCGGCTGGGCAGCGCGGTAGGACATAAACCGGCGCTGGAAACAGAGCGCGGTTATCACCTCTGGCTGCGCGGCCCCAGCCTGACGCCGCCGCACCCTTACATGCTGGCCGATGCGAAATTCGTGGTGACGCCGATTGCGGCCGGGTTACGCTGCGCCGGACTGGTCGAGTTCGGCGGCCTCGACGCGCCGGCATCCGATAAGCCGGTCGAACTGTTCAAGCGGCGTATTCGCAGGCTATATCCGGATCTGACATGGAAGTCGGAGGATAAATGGCTGGGGCATCGGCCCTCGACCATCGACAGCCTGCCGTTGCTGGGGCCTTCGCCTAATGCTCCCGGCGTGATCTTTGCCTTCGGCGCCCAGCATCTGGGCCTGACCATGGGACCGAAAACCGGGCGGTTGCTGGCAGACATGATCGGCGGGAGAACACCGAATATTGACATGACGCCCTATAAAGTAGGACGGTTCGACAACTAACAAATTTGATCATCCGAAATCGCTTCACCAAGACAGGGAGAACTACTGATGAAGAAGCTAATCGGTCTGTCGGCACTGGCCGGCTTCGCAATGGCCTCCAGCCTCGCAATGGCGGGAGAAAAATGGGACATGCCCATGGCCTATGCAGACT
>JBFFGY010000398.1:0-1874 GCA_041557215.1 Alphaproteobacteria bacterium | reverse complement strand
GGGTTTGCGGTTCCTGCGCCATGAATATCGACGGCACCAACACGCTGGCCTGCACCAAATATATCGACGACGTGAAGGGCGAGGTGAAGATCTATCCCCTGCCGCATATGGATGTGGTGAAGGATCTGGTGCCCGACCTGAACACCGCTTACGCGCAGCTGGCCTCGATCGAACCCTGGCTGAAGGCGGATACGCCGCCGCCGGAGCGCGAACGTCTGCAGTCGCCGACGGACCGCAAGAAGCTGGACGGGCTGTATGAGTGCATCCTGTGCTTTTCCTGCACGACCTCCTGTCCCAGCTACTGGTGGAACGGCGACCGCTATCTGGGTCCGGCGGTCCTGCTGCAGGCCTACCGGTGGATCGTGGATTCCCGCGATGAGCGGACCGGCGAGCGGCTGGATCAGCTGGAAGATCCGTTCCGTCTCTATCGCTGTCACACCATCATGAATTGCTCCAAAACCTGCCCCAAGGGCCTTAACCCGGCGCAGGCGATCGGCGAGATCAAGAAACTGATGGTGCAGCGCCAGGCATGACGCCAATTTGGCGCCCGAGGCAGGGAGGCGCGGGCGATGTATCTGCCGAAACATTTTGCCAATGACGACCGGGCCGCGCTGGACGCGGTGATCCGGTCCAATCCCTTCGGCCTGTTGATTGGCGAGCTGGATGGCGAACCCTTCGCCACCCACCTGCCTTTCCTGCTGGACGGAGACCGGCTGCTGGCACATTTCGCGCGGGGCAATCCGCACTGGAAGGCCATAGACGGAACCCGCGAAATGCTCGCCGTGTTTTCCGGGCCGCATGCCTACATCTCCCCGCGCTGGTACGAGGCGAGCCAGGCTGTGCCGACATGGAACTACGTCGCGGTCCATGTCTACGGGACGCCGCGAATCATCGAGGACGGCGGCGAGGTGCGCGAAACGCTGGACAGGCTGGTAGAGGAGTATGAAGGGGACGTCTGGTCGCTCGCCGGTCAGGAACCGGATTTCATTTCCCGGATGACAAGGGGAATCGTGGCTTTCGAGCTGCCGATCGGCCGCGTCGAGGGAAAATTCAAGCTCAGCCAGAATCGTCCCGACGAGGACCGCCGCCGTGTCGTTGCCGCATTGGAAGACGCCGGCGACGATGCCAGCCGCGACCTGGCAAGGATGATGCGAACGGTGCTTGAAGGCAAATGACCTTGCACCAGTGAGCGCCCGGTACTAGTTTGCCGCTCGCCCCGAGGCCCAATATATCCGGAACGGCAGTATGAGCAGCAGACCCAAAAAACCCAGTAGCCAGCGGACCTCCCGCCCCAAGCCGAAAAGCCCCAAGCAGGCGGTCCAGCCGAAGGCTGCTCCGGCCCCGCAGGTGGCGACGAAGGGGACGGCCGGCCTGCCGGCGATGCACAAGACGCGGATCAAGGAAACGCGTGTCGTCGCCATTCTGTTCGCCGCCGTGATTCTGGTTTCCCAATCGCTATGGGGAACCGATGGCGTGCCCGCCCAGGCGTTACGGTGGGCCGGCTATTTCCTGATCATAATCTGCGTGCTGGGGCGCACCTGGTCGGCGGCCTATATCGGCGGTCACAAGGCGCGCATCATCGTCGATCTCGGGCCCTATTCGGTAACCCGGAACCCGCTCTATGTTTTCAGTTTTTTTGGCGCCGTGGGGATCGGATTCAGCACCGGCATGGTGACACCGGGCGTGGTGATCGCGCTCATCTATGTCGTCTATTACCGGATGATCGTTGCCCGCGAGGAGGAACATCTGACGGCGCGCCATGGCGAAATCTACCGCGACTATGTCGCGCGCGTGCCGCGTTGGATTCCCGACCGCAGCCTGTGGCGCGAGGCCGACGAGCCGATGGGATATCCGCGCAATGTTTATCTGGCGGC
>JBFFGY010000397.1:0-1925 GCA_041557215.1 Alphaproteobacteria bacterium | reverse complement strand
CAGCACTACTACCAAACCGATCCTGCAGGAGCAGAGTGGCGGCTGACGGCTGGAAAACAGCTTCAGGAATTTACCGGGCCGCTCCACCGAGCGGCCTTTTCTTTTGTCCTGCTTTTCCGCGGCATAGCGACGCCGGGGCTTGCAGAAAGGCCTAATAGGCGCTAAATCGGCGCCGGTTCTACACGGGGATTGAAATCCATGGGTTACAAGGTTGCAGTCGTTGGCGCGACGGGAAATGTGGGGCGCGAGCTCCTGCAGATCATGGCCGAGCGCGATTTTCCGGCGGATGAGGTAGTGGCGCTGGCCAGTTCCCGTTCGCTGGGCAAGGAAGTGTCCTACGGCGAGGACAAGATTCTGAAGGTTCAGGATCTGGCCAACTTCGATTTCACCGGCACCGACATCGTGCTGTCGTCGCCCGGCGCAAAGGTTTCCGCCGAATACAGCCCGAAGGCCGCCAAGGCCGGTGCGGTGGTGATCGACAACACCTCGCATTTCCGCATGGACCCGGACGTGCCGCTGGTGGTGCCGGAGGTGAACCCGGACGCCATTGCCGGCTTCACGAAGAAGGGCATCATCGCCAATCCGAACTGTTCGACCATCCAGATGGTCGCCGCGCTGAAGCCGCTGCATGGCCTGGCCGGTATCAGGCGCGTCGTTGTCGTCACCTACCAGTCGGTGTCCGGCGCCGGCAAGGATGCGATGGACGAGCTGTTCAACCAGACCCGCGCGATCTATGTGAACGACCCGGTCGAGCGCGAGAAATTCACCAAGCAGATCGCCTTCAACGTCATTCCCCATATCGACGTCTTCATGGATGATGGCTCGACCAAGGAAGAATGGAAGATGGTCGCCGAGACCAAGAAGATCCTCGACCCGAAGATCAAGGTGACGGGCACCTGCGTGCGCGTGCCGGTCTTCATCGGCCATGCCGAGGCGGTGAACCTGGAATTCGAGCGGCCGATCACGGTGGAAGAGGCGCGCGAGGCGTTGAAGAGGGCGCCTGGTATTTCGGTCATCGACTTCCGCCAGGACGAGGGCTACGTCACCCCGCAGGAATGCGCCGGCGAAGACCTGGTCTATGTCAGCCGCATCCGCGAGGACCCGACGGTCGAGAACGGCCTGAACATCTGGGTGGTCGCCGATAATCTGCGCAAGGGCGCGGCCCTGAACACCGTCCAGATCGCCGAAGTCCTGATCGACCGCTTCATCCGCAAGGAAGCGGCCTGACGCGGCCCGTATTTGCCGGCTCGTTCCGCGGGCCGGCCCTTACACCTGGCGACGGACCTCGATGATGCTCGGATCGTCGGGGTCCGGCCTGGACGAGAAGCCCAGGTCGCGGGCCATGTTCAGCATGTTCTCGTTTTCCCGCATGACATCGCCGTATATCGTCTCGATGCCCCGCTGCGCGGCGAAATTCAGCAGCTTGTGCATCAGCGCATAGCCCAGTCCCCGCCCTTTCCAGTCGGTGCGCACGATGATGGCATATTCCGCAGTCTTAACGTCGGGATCGGCCATCAGGCGGGCGACGGCAGTGATAGCTTCCGGTTCGTCCGGGTCGAAGGCGATAAAGGCCATCTCGCGATCGTAGTCGATCTGCGTCAGGCGGGCCGCCAGCTGTTCCGGCAACTTCCGGATCGGCTGGAAAAAGCGCAAGCGCAGATCTTCGGGCGATACCCGAGATACCATCTCCTGCAAGGTCGGCGCATCTTCCGGGCGGATTGGGCGGATGGGAATTTCACTGCCATCGCGCAGAAATACGGAACCTTCGAGATCCTTGGGATAGGGGCGAATGGCCAGCCTTGCCTGTGCCGGCCCCTCCGCCGGTGCAATACGGATCCGCGCATCCAGCGCCAGAACGCCCTTGGTGTCCGCCAGCAGCGGATTGATATCCAGTTCAACGATTTCAGCGAAATCGGCGGCCAGTT
>JBFFGY010000396.1:0-1963 GCA_041557215.1 Alphaproteobacteria bacterium | reverse complement strand
TCGGTTATGGCGCGATCGGTGAATATCTGGCGGACATGCTGCTCGCCATGGGGATGCGGGTGCTGGTCGCAGACCCCTACAAGACGGTCGAGCAGCCCGGCATCGAACAGACCGATTTCGACAGCCTGATGAAGGAGTCCGATTTCGTGCTGCCGTTGGCGCTGGCGACCGAAGAGACGGAAAAGCTGATCGACGCGCGGGCCCTGTCGCTGATGAAGCAGGGCGCCTTCCTGGTGAACTGTTCACGCGGCGACCTGATTGACGAGGAAGCGCTGGAAGAGGCGTACAAGTCCGGCCGTCTGGGCGGGCTGGCCATGGATGTCGGGCGCGCCACGGACCAGCGGCCCTCGCAGCATCTGGCGGAATTGCCGGCCGTGATTGCGACCCCGCATCTTGGTGGGCTTACCGTTCATGCGGCCCGGCCGCAGGCCATGAGTCCGGTCGAACAGATCCAGGCAATCAGTGACGGACAGATGCCGCCGCGCGCGGTTAATCCCGATCAGGCAACACGCCTGCAGGCATATTGGAAAGGACAATAGAAATGGGTTTTCGCAAGATCACGGCCGATACGCCGAAACCGAAACTGCAGATGCCGCCGCGAGCCTGCGACACGCATATGCATTTCTATAATTCCAAATTCCCCAGCGCGCCCACCGCGGTGATGACGCCGGAGAATGCCTGGATCGACGATTACAAGGCGCTCCAGGCCTATCTGGGATTCGAACGCTTCGTTGCGGTCCAGTCCACCACCTACGGGCTGGACAATTCCTGCCACCTGGAGGCCATGGCTGCCTTTGGCGACAATGTGCGCGGGGTGTTCGTCGTCAACGACGAGACGCCGGATTCGGAACTGCAAATGCTGACTGAACATGGCGGGGTCGGCGCGCGCTTTCACATGTTGCCGGGCGGGGCCGTGGGTTGGGATATCCTGGAGACCGTGGCAAATCGGGTCCATGAATACGGCTGGCATATTCAGCTACAACTCAACGGGCGCGAACTGCCGGAACATGAGGCGATGCTGAAACGCCTGCCGGGCACGCTGGTGGTCGACCATGTGGGTCGTTTCACCCAGCCGGTGGAGCCGGAGCATGAGGCCTTCAAGGTTCTGCTGCGCCTGCTGGAGGGCGGAAAGTGCTGGGTCAAGCTGTCGGCGCCTTACGAGTCTTTCGGCGATCAGCCGCGCGATTACGCGAAGATTGCGTTGGAGGCCCGCGCGCTGGTCGCCGCCGCGCCGCAGCGCATGTTGTGGGCCAGCAACTGGCCGCATCCCGGCAAGGACTGGCTGCCCGACGATGCCGAGCATCTGGACCTGTTGCTCGACTGGGTCGAGGACGACGCCACCCGCAACCGCATCCTGGCCGATAACCCCGCCGAACTTTACGGCTTCGACTGATAAGGGGCTTCCCGATTGCATCGCCGCGCCATGCGTAACATAGTGCGGCGTTGCATCAGGGAGGTTTCTCGTGTCCGGCGGTGAGGCGGGCGAACCGAAGGTTTCGTCCAGCATCGATTTCGATGCGAACGGCAAACATTTCGGCTATCTGACGATTCCCCATTCCCGGGACGATTCGGCATGGGGCGCTGTACGTTTGCCGGTGGTATCGATCCGCAATGGCGACCGGCCGGTGCTGGTCTTTACCGGCGGCAATCATGGCGACGAATATGAGGGGCCTATCGCGCTGATGAAGCTGGTGCGCGCGCTGGATCCTGGCAATATAACCGGGCAACTTACCGTCTTTCCGGCCCTGAATTTTCCGGCCGTCATGGCCGCGACACGGGTCAGCCCCATCGACGGTGTCAATATGAACCGGGCCTTCCCGGGGCGGCGCGACGGCAGCATCTCGCAGATGATCGCCCATTTCGTGCAGCAGAAAATCCTACCGCGCTGCAACGCGCTTTGCGATATTCATTCGGGCGGTAAGACGCTCTATTTCTCGCCCTTTGCCGCCTATCACAGCCTGTC
>JBFFGY010000395.1:0-1973 GCA_041557215.1 Alphaproteobacteria bacterium | reverse complement strand
GTCGCCGAGGCTGGCCTCGCCCGACTATACCGTTGAAATCCAGGTGGCGGCCGCCCTGTAGCCGCCAAAGGTCCCGCCAGGGAGGGGGCCAATGAAAATTCTGGTGCTGGGAAGCGGGATCGCGGGCGTAACGGCAGCCTGGTGGCTGCTCCGTGACGGGCATGATGTCACGGTCATCGACCGTCAACCCGCTCCCGCCAGGGAGACCAGCTACGCCAACGCCGGGCTGGTGGCGCCCGGCCATTCCTTTGCCTGGGCCTCGCCGAAGGTTCCGAAAATCCTGCTGAAATCGCTATGGCGGGATGACCAGGCTTTCCGCTTCCGGTTGACGCCGGACCCGCGGATGTGGGCATGGTCGCTGAAATTCCTGCGTCAATGCACCGCCGAACGCGCGCGGATCAACACGCTGCGAAAGCATACCCTGTGCCTGTATTCGCAGCGGCTGTTCCGTGAACTGGTCGCTGAAACAGGCATTGAGTATGACGGGCGCAGCGGCGGCCTTCTTTACATGTACCGCACGGCTGATTCCCTGAGTCGCGGGATCGCCAATATGCGCATTCTGGCCGAAGATGGGCAGGAACAGGAGATCGTAGAGCCCGACCGCATCGTCGAGATCGACCCGTCCCTGGGACCGGCGCGCAACAAGATCGCCGGCGGCATTTACTGCCCCACGGACGAGAGCGGCGATGCCCGTATGTTCAGCGACAACCTGCGCAAACTGTGCGAGGAAAAAGGCGCCGAATTTCTTTTCGGCACCACCGTCGAAGCGCTTCATGCGGACGGGGACAGGATCGAGCATGTCGCGACAAATCGTGGCGATCTCCGGGCCGATGCCTATGTCCTTTCCTTTGGTTGCTTCAGCCCCCACATCGTCCGCCCTCTCGGAGTCGATATTCCCGTCTATCCGGTGAAGGGATATTCGGTGACCTTGCCGATCGGGCCGGAGCACGTGGCGCCGACGATCGGGGGAGTGGACGAGGACAACCTTGTCGCCTATTGCCGGATGGGCGACCGGTTGCGAATTACCGCCACGGCTGAATTCGCCGGCTACGACATCAGCCACCGTCCGGCCGACTTCCGGAAGATGCTGAGCGCGGCCCGAGACCTGTTTCCCGATGGCGGCAATTACGAAAAGCCGGAATATTGGGCCGGACTGCGTCCGATGACGCCGGAAGGCACACCCATTCTGGGCTTCGGGCGCCATCGCAATCTCTGTTACAATACCGGCCATGGCCATATGGGGTGGACCATGGCCTGCGGCACGGCGGCCATGGTCACCGACCTGATCGCCGGGCGAACGCCCGAGCTGCCGCTTGACGGCATGACCCTGCGATGAACTGAAAGGGCCCTGGAAATGGCGGATACCGCAAGCATTGAGGTAGAACCGGGCTTCGTAAACCGGACTCATATACCCTTCACGACCGACGGCGGGATTGCCGAACGGGCCGCAATCGGCGTCATCGTGCTGGCGAGCGACCACACGATCGAGCACGAATTCAGGCAGTTGATGGCGCTACCCGGCGTCGCCTTTTACGAGGCGCGGATCCGGAACGATCCGAACATCACACCGGAAACCCTGGCCGACATGGAATCCCGCATTGCACCGACAGCCGACCTTATCCTGCCGGGTGCGAAACTGGACGTTGTTGCCTATGGCTGCACCTCCGCCAGCATGGTGCTTGGCGAACAGACCGTGTTCGACCGTATTCACGAAACCCGGCCCGGCGTTGCCTGCACCACGCCGATTACCGCCGCCTTTGCCGCTTTCGATGCCTTCGGCGCAAAAAACATAGCGGTATTGACGCCATATCGCGATGACGTGAACCAGCGCGTCCGCAGCTATATCGAGAACGCGAGATACCGGGTGCCTGTCTTCGGCTCCTTCAACGAGGAGAACGACAATGTGGCCGCGCGTATCGACCAGGCCTCGATCTGCCGTGCCGCCACCGAACTGGGTGCCATGGATGGCGTCG
>JBFFGY010000394.1:0-1978 GCA_041557215.1 Alphaproteobacteria bacterium | reverse complement strand
GATCTTGTCACCCGATTGTTCCAGCCGACGCGCCATGCGAACCGCCGTGGTCATCTGGCCGGCCTCAAGGGAAAGATAGAAGGTACGGCGCATGAGCGCCGCATTGTCGGGAAATTCATCCAGCGCACGGCCAAGAGCCGCCGCCGCCCGACCGAAATCCTTTTGCCGCTCGGCATGCCGGCCGGCCAGATAATTTCCGTAGGGAGAGCGCTGCCCTACCGGTTCAATGAAATTGACCTGGCGCGGTGCCGCATCAATTTCATTGGGGTTTTCGGAGCCGGCGGGGTTGTCCGCAGTGCAGCCAGCAAGCATGAAGACTCCGCCGATGGCAGCCAGCCAGTAACGGCGGCGGAATGAATTTTCACGTGTGGCGTGGCCAACAAGCCCCATCATGTTCCCCTTGCAAAAGAATCGGCGCGCAAACAGTACAGTTCCACCGCCGTCGCGTCCAGCAAAGCGGGGCGGAATCACACAGTAGCAAGGGAACGATGTCTACATGCCGCTGTAGGCCGGACCGCCACCGCCTTCGGGAACGACCCAGTTGATATTCTGGGTCGGATCCTTGATGTCGCATGTCTTGCAGTGGACACAGTTCTGCGCATTGATCTGCAGCCTGGGCGCGCCGTCCTCTTCCACGATCTCGTAGACCCCGGCCGGGCAATAGCGCTGTTCCGGCGCGTCGTAGCGTTCCAGATTGACCGCGATCGGCACCGACGCGTCCTTGAGCGTCAGATGGGCCGGCTGGTCCTCCTCGTGGCTCGTGTTGGAAAACGCCACATTGGTCAGGCGGTCGAAGCTGATGACGCCGTCCGGCTTGGGATAGTCGATCGGCCGGCAAGCCGATTTCGGCAGCAGCCTGTCATGGTCGGAATGCTGCCGGAAGGTCCAGGGCGCCTTGCCCCGGAACAGGTAGGTGTCCAGCGCCGACCAGACCAGACCGAACCAGCGGCCGCGGGTGAAGGACGGGCGGATATTGCGCGACTTGTGCAGATCCTTCCAGACCCAGCTTTGCTTCAGCTTTTCCGCATAGCTGGTTACTTCGCGCGGACCGTCTTCCTGGGCCAGCACCTCGAACACCGCCTCGGCCGCCGTCATGCCCGACTTGATCGCCGTGTGCGAACCCTTGATCTTCGGCACATCTAGGAAGCCGGCCGTATCACCGACCAGCAGACCGCCCGGGAAAGTGAGTTTCGGGATCGACTGGTAACCGCCCTCGTTAAGCGCCCGCGCGCCATATTCGATGCGCCGCCCGCCCTCGAAGGTAGGCTGGATCGCGGGATGGTGCTTGAAACGCTGGAATTCCATGTAGGGGCTGAGATAGGGGTTGCTGTAGTCCAGCCCAACGACGAATCCCACCGCCACCTGGTTGTTTTCCAGGTGATAGAGGAACGAGCCGCCATAGGTGCTGCTGTCCAGCGGCCAGCCGATGGTGTGGATGATGGTGCCCGGCTTGTGCTGGGCGGGGTCAACCTCCCACAGCTCCTTGATGCCGATGCCGTAGGTCTGGGGATCGCAGTCCTTGCGCAAATCGAATTTCTCGAAAAGGGTCTTGGTCAGCGAACCGCGGCAGCCCTCGGCGAAGATCGTCTGGCGGGCATGCAGTTCCATGCCGGGCTGGTAGTTCGGCCCCTGCTCGCCCGACTTGGTGATGCCCATATCGCCGGTCGCCACTCCCTTGACCGAACCGTCCTCATGGTAGAGCACTTCCGCCGCGGCGAAGCCGGGATAGACCTCGACCCCCAGCGCCTCGGCCTGTTCGCCCAGCCAGCGCACCACATTGCCCAGGCTGACGATATAGTTGCCGTGATTATGCATCTGCGGCGGCGTCGGCAGGCGATATGCCTTCGAGGCGGTCAGATAGACGAAGCTGTCCTTGCCGGCGGGCGTGTTCAGCGGCGCGCCCTTTTCCTGCCAATCGGGGATCAGCTCGCCCAGTGCGACGGGATCCATTACCGCGCCCGACAGGATGTGGGCGCCT
>JBFFGY010000393.1:0-1989 GCA_041557215.1 Alphaproteobacteria bacterium | reverse complement strand
TGGGTTTGCCGCCCTTCTGCGTCTTGCCATGCGCCGGATGGCCGGTGGGCAGGTCGCCGCCGGGGGCCACGCGCTGGAACACGCTGACCGGCGGGGCGGCGGCAACGATGGCGCCAGCGATGTGGTGGGCATCATCGCTATCGCTGTCGGCGATCAGCACGATCTGAGTGGGTTGGACCAGGAATTCGGTTGCCGAGAGAAGCGTGGAGAGAGGAAAGAAATTGCGGGCAACCTCGCCGGAGAACGCGTTTGCCGCTGATTCCGCGCGCTCTCGATAGTCGTCGCGCCCGGTGAGCAGCCACAGGCGCGCGAGGACCTCGACAGTGACGCCATTGCCGGAGGGCACCGGATTGTCGTTGGCGGCCTTGTTGCGGACGATAAGGCCCGGTGTGTCGTCGGCGGCGAAAAAGTAGCCCCCGGCCTGGGGGTCGGCATAATGGGCCTCGATCTGCTCAACCCATTTTTCGGCCTCTGTGATCCAGGAATCGTCGCCGGTTGCCTGCTGGAGCAATAGCGCGGCCCGCGCCAGATTGGCATGATCGTCCAGCGTCGCCGGATTGGCCGCACGGCCGTCGCGCCAGGAATGACGCAACCGCCCGTCCGCCACCATGTTTCCTGCGATGAAACGGTAGGCGCGGATCGCGGCGTCGATCCAGTCGAACCGGCTAAAAGCGTGGCCCGCCTGGGCGAGTGCACCGATCATCAGCCCGTTCCAGTCGGCAAGGACCTTGTCGTCCTTGCCCGGGCGGATACGGGGTTCCCTGGCTTCGAACAGCCTGTCTCGGCAGCGGGCGAGGGTGGCCTCGGTCTCGTCGTCAGCCAGCGCCATGGATCCCAGGCGATTGAGGATATTGTGACCTTCCCAGTTTCCGCTGGGCGAGACGTCGTAATAACGGGCGAACAGGGCAGCATCGTCGCCGAGCAGGGAAGCCACCTCTTCCGCCGACCAGACGTAGAAACGGCCTTCCTCGCCCTCGCTGTCGGCATCCAGCGAACTGGCGAAGGCGCCGCCATCCTCGGTCATCTCGCGGTGAATCCAGCTGATGGTTTCCTCGATCCGCCGGGCATAAAGGGGAGAGCCGCTATCGAGCCAGACCGCGGTCAAGAGTTCGAGAAGCTGGGCATTGTCGTACAGCATCTTTTCGAAATGCGGGGCGAGCCAGCGGTCATCCACCGAATAGCGCGCGAAACCGCCGCCAAGATGGTCGTAGATCCCGCCCTGGCAGATATTGTCGAGCGTTACCGTCACTGCATCGCGGCAGGCCTCGTCGCCCAGCCGTTTCCAGGCGCGCCACAGCTGCATAAGCATCGAGGGCTGTGGGAATTTGGGGGCGCCGCGCATACCGCCCCGCTGCATATCGATTTCGCCGGCCAGGCGCGTGGCGATCTGATCGAGCAGGGCCGGGGAGATGCCGCCACCGGAGCGTGGCCTGGCCGCATCCTCCAGCGCCCCGCGGAGCGCCTGAACATTGTGCAGGACGCGATCCTTGTCGGCGGCCCAGCTGGAAGCGATGCCCTGCAGGACCTGGGGAAAGCCGGGGCGCCCGAAACGCGGGGCAGGCGGGAAATAGGTGCCGCCCCAGAACGGGTCGCCATCGGGTGTGAGAAAGATCGTCAATGGCCAGCCGCCCTGTTCGCCCATCATCGCAAGCGCGGCCTGGTAGATCGCGTCGAGATCCGGCCGTTCCTCGCGGTCGACCTTGATGTTGACGAAAGATTCGTTCATCAGCGCGGCGATTTCAGGGTTCTCGAAGCTCTCATGGGCCATGACGTGGCACCAATGGCAGGCTGCATAGCCCACAGAGAGCAGGATAGGCTTGTTTTCGGCCTTCGCGCGGCTCAGCGCCGCTTCGCCCCACGGCACCCAGTGCACGGGATTGTCCCGATGCTGCAGCAGATAGGGGCTGGTTTCCTGTGCCAGCAGGTTTCCGGTCATGTTGTCTCCGCTTTCGCCAGTGGGCAGGGCCGTGAGGGTTCTGATATGGCCCC
>JBFFGY010000392.1:0-2013 GCA_041557215.1 Alphaproteobacteria bacterium | reverse complement strand
AGCCCCTGAATCCTCTCAATGGCCCGGTCAGAACCGGGCGCGCATTATGTTCATGATACCGCTGAAATGGCAATAAAACCGTACCGATATCACGTAATCGGAACACTCAGCTCTCGAGCCAGAATGTAACCGGACCGTCATTTACCAGGGCGACCTGCATGTTCGCACCGAACCGCCCGGTCTCGACCGCGGGAAGCGTGTCGCGACAGATGCGGACGAGTTGCCGAAAATACGCCTCGCCCTTTTCAGGCGCTGCCGCCTTCGTGAAGCTGGCACGCGTGCCTTTTTTCGTGTCGGCAGCCAGCGTGAACTGCGGCACGAGCAACAGGCCGCCGCCCGCCTCGACCACGCTGCGGTTCATGCGTCCTTCGTCATCCGGAAAGACCCGGTAGGACAGGATTCGCTCCGCCAGTCGGGCCACGTCGCGCTCGC
Organism: Alphaproteobacteria bacterium; assembly: GCA_041557215.1. GTDB lineage: Bacteria > Pseudomonadota > Alphaproteobacteria > UBA8366 > JADFVY01 > JADFVY01. Next base: position 1,581 of record JBFFGY010000392.1, on the reverse strand, counting down.
TGTCGTCGCGGTGCACGGCGACGAGCACGAGCAGGCCGCGCCCGATCTCGCCGACGGTTTCGCCGTCGACGTCGACCCTGGCATCAGTGACTCGTTGTAACAGACCGATCATTTGTGCGCTGTCCCCGCAGTTATCGCCACACGGCTCCTTTATTAATGCATCAACCAGTAACAAAGGCCATAGCCCCTCAAGACCCGTGCCACATTGTCGGGACCGGCCGGTGGGTATGCAGGAACGGGCACCCCGCCGTGCCATGCGCGTCGGGCGGCCAGGGATGGTGCCCCGATGAGTTGCCTGCCGGCCGGACCAGGGAAGGACGGGCCCCGATCGAGGGATTGGGGCCCACTTTTCGGCCAAATATTCGCACAAGAATAACTATAAATACCACCAGACAATCAAAACAACCAAGGTGGGAATTTAATGTAAAGGACGCGGTCAATAATCGATTATCGTGGGGTTTTCGCACAGAAAGGGCCGTTCGCTACGGCGGACGGGACATTGGCACCGTCGACACTCCGCGCATACACTAGCCGCTGATTCAGCCCCTTGCGCGGTGCGACCGATGAAACGACGACAATTTGTGGGCAGCCTGGCGGCCGCGGCCGGCCTGGCTGCCTGCTCGAAACAGCAGGATGGCAGCGAAGCGCCGGTATCGCGCGCCGGCGAATCCTTCGAATGGTCCATAGCCACCTCCTGGCCGCCCAAGTACCCCGGTCTCGGTATCGCGGTGAACAATCTTGCGGACCGCATCGAGGCCGCATCGGCCGGGCGGCTGAAACTCAAGGTCTACGCGGCCGGCGAACTGGTGCCGGCCTTCGAGGCTTTCGATGCCGCCAGCCGGGGCATCGTCGAGATGGGCCACGACGCGGCGTATTACCACAAGGGCAAGGTGCCTGCGGCACAGTTCATGACCGCGATCCCGTTCGGCATGACCTTCATGGAAATGAATGCGTGGCTCTATTACGGCGGTGGGCTCGAGCTGTGGCGGGAGCTTTACGAGCCCCTCAACCTCGTGCCCTTTCCCTGTGGCAATACCGGCGTGCAGATGGGCGGCTGGTTCAACAAGGAAATCAACTCGATCGAGGATCTCAAGGGCCTCAAGATGCGCATCCCGGGCCTCGGCGGCGAAGTGTTCCGGCGTGCCGGCGGGACCCCGGTAACGCTGCCGGTGTCGGAGATCGTTACATCCCTGCAGACCGGTGCCATCGATGCGACGGAATGGGTGGGCCCTTACAACGACATCACCAACGGATTCCACACCGTTGCCAGGTACTACTACTACCCGGGGTGGCAGGAACCGGCGCCAGCGCTGCAGGCCTACGTAAACCGGCAGGCCTGGGACTCCCTCCCCCCGGACCTGCAGTCCATCATCGAAATTTCCTGCCAGGCGGTCACCACAGACATGCAGGCCGAATACACGCATGGCAATGCAGTCGCGCTACAGCAGTTGATACAGGATCCCAACGTCGAGCTGCGCCAGTTCCCGGACGACGTGCTGCAGTACCTGAAGTCGATCTCGCAGGAAATCGTGGAGGAGATGGTGGCCGGCGATCCGATGGCCGCGAAGATCTACGAGTCGT
>JBFFGY010000391.1:0-2048 GCA_041557215.1 Alphaproteobacteria bacterium | reverse complement strand
CAATATCAGCAGCAGGAACACCACCGCGAAGGACAGGAACCCCGGGATTTCCCGAAGACTCTGCAATATCCCCATCTCCGCGCCCGTGAAGGCGGCACGCTCCACGGCGAAATTGTTCAGCAAGGCCATCCAGGCCGAAAAGGCAATCGGCGAAGCCGCAGCCATCAGCAGCAGCAGAATTTCGGGCCGGCGCCAGCCGCCGTTCAAGAAAGAGGGTTCGTTGGTCATGCGAGGGAATATAATTCACCCGGTGTCGCCCCGACAGCGCCTAAATCCTGCTTTAGACACTCAGTTGGCACTGACAATCTTCGCCAGGCCAGTTTCAGCCCCACCTCCGCAGGGCCATTCCCTTTCGCACCCGTTCCTCCGCCATCGCCACAGCAGCAGCGCGCGGGAGGATATTGTCCCGTTCCGCCCGTTCCAGAACCTCCGCCGTGTTGGCGCGGATCTTTTCGTCGATCGTCTGGAAGGCCTGGGTCTGGGTGCCGCCGTGATATTCGACCGAGGCGCAGATCACGCCGCCAGCATTGGAGATAAAGTCCGGAACGCTGAGAATGCCACGCTCCGCCAGCATCGCCTCGGCCTCCTCCGTCACGCCGATATTGGCGCCCTGGACGATCAGCTTCGCCTTCACCCGATCCGCATTGTCGCCGCGGATCACGTCAGGGCGCGCCGCCGGGATCCAGATATCGCAGTCAACGCCGACGATATCCTCGATGCCCGATTTTTCGGCTCCTTCCAGATCGGTGACGTGCCCGCCCTGCCGTTTGATGGCTACCAGCGCCTCCACATCCAGCCCGTCGGCATCCGCCACCGTTCCGCTGGAATCGGCGGCACTCACCAGCACGGCCCCCTTCTCCGCTAAGAATTGCGCCGCATGCATTCCCACCGAACCGAAGCCCTGCACGGCTATGCGCGCCCCCTTCAGCTCCAGCCCGGCATGCGGCGCCGCTACTTCCGCCGCCGAGACCAGCCCGAAGCCGGTGGCGCCGATCTCGTCCAGCGGAATACCGCCGATCTCGCGCGGCAGGCCGACAGACCGCCCGATCTCGTCCTGGATAAAGCCCATCGCGGTCTCGTCGGTGCCCATGTCCGGCCCTGCGATATAGTCCGTAATCGGACCAATCGCTTGTGCGAAAGCGCGAACTAGCTCCTGCTTTTTAGCGGGTTCCATTGCCGGGTTGCCAAAAATCACCGACTTGCCGCCGCCATGGGGCAGGCCGGCGGCGGCGTTCTTGAAGGTCATGGCACGGGCCAGGCGGAAACATTCCTCCAGCGAGACGTCGGGCGCCATACGTACCCCGCCGATCGCCGGGCCGGCGGCAACATTGTCCACCACCAGGATCGCCTTCAGCCCGAGGGAGGGCTGGTAGATATGCAGGATGGCCTTGGGGCCAAGGTCGTCGCAGAAACGGAAGGCTGGTTCTGTCATGGTTCGGGTCTCCCCGTTAATCTTCCTTCTCCAAATCATCGATCACCGCATTAAGGAAACGGGCCGCCTCGACGCCTGTGACGACCCGGTGGTCGAAGCTGAGCGACAGCGGCAGCATGCGATGTACCGCCGGCTTGCCTTTGACGGCGACGACGCGCAGCTCCGCCCGCCCGGCGCCGAGGATCGCCACTTGCGGCGGCACCACGACAAGGTCGGCGAAGCGGCCGCCGAACATGCCGAAATTGGAAAGCGTGATGGTCTGACCAACCAGTTGTTCGTGCGGAATGGCGCGCGCCGCAATGTCCTTCTTCATCGCCTCGACCCCGCGCCGCAGGTCGGCGGCATCGCGGTTGCCTATATCACGCATCGCCGGCGCGAACAGCCCATCCTCGGTCTCCACCGCAATGCCGAGGTCGATATGGGCGTGCAGGGTGCGGGTCTCCGTTGCCGCGTCGAACCAGGCATTCAGCGACGGCGATGCCTTGCAGCCGGCCGCCATGGCCCGGATCAGCCGCACTGTCACGTCGGTCTTTACCGGCCAGCATTCTATGTCGGCCTCGTCGGTTACCGTAGCGGGCACCACCTCGGCCCCGGCGCGGACCATGTTGCGCAACAT
>JBFFGY010000390.1:0-2073 GCA_041557215.1 Alphaproteobacteria bacterium | reverse complement strand
GCTCCAGGCATCACCGGAAAGCAATGCCGCCACGCCGTTCTGTTCGTTATAGCCCCGCCACTCCCAATCGGCGGGGTAGGGGTCGGGCAGGAAAATGTCATGGATATGCAGGTAACATCCCGACGGCAGCTCCGGCAGAACCCGGTTTAGAAGGATATCCGCGTCGGTACCCGGCATAAGGATGTGGCTGGAGTCGATGGCCAGGATATCGCCGGGCGAAAATGCACCCAAAGTGTGCAGGCCGGTATCTTGAAGCGTCGCACGGCAAAGCTCTATCCGCGCCACGCCCGCCAGATCGGCCCGCGGCGCCGGATCGATCGCCAGGATCTGCCCATCGATGGCGCCGTCCTCCATCGCGCGCGCAAAAAACCGCGTCGAGTGCCCGCAACCGATTTCGACGATACGGCGCGGCGCAATAATTCGTGCGACAGTATAGGCGATCGCCGCGTCGGTCCGGGGAAACCAGTCCTGATTCCACCTGGGGGCCGGCGGCGGTTTGCCGCCTATCGCCAGCAGGTCGACGGAAAAGCCATCTGCCGCCGCGAGCCATCCGGTCATGCGGCCCGAGGCCTCCGCCATCCGCCTTTCGATGGGGCCGTAGGGGGCTAGCTCATGACCCGCCGCTACATTTCCGGCGTAACGGTAGGGAATGAAAAAGCCGCGCCGCCGCAGCCCGGATATCGTCTGAACGCCCAGCGAAGCGCGTCGCAACCATGATCTGAAGGACGTCATTTCCTGCCGGGCTTTCTTCGGAGATCCCGAGCGCTCAGGGTTCCAGCACCATTCCCTCGCGCGCCACCACCGTGCCTGGGCGCATGGCCTCGGCATCGGCGGCCACGCCATCCATGAAATCGTCGTCATGGGACGGGTCATGGTGGAAAATCACGAGCCGCTTGACGTTGGCTTCGGTGGCGATGCGCACGCCCTCCTGCCAGGTAGAATGGCCGTAATCGCGATAGCGGGGGAATTCCTCGTCCGTGTAGGTGGAGTCATAAACCATCAGGTCCGCGTCGCGGACGAATGAAACCAGCGCCTGGTCGCGCTGGCCTTCGGTATGGCCGGTATCGGTGATGTAGCACAGCGCACGGCCGTCATATTCGACCCGGAAACCGGTGGCCCGGTCGGGATGTTCAAGCGGCGCCGTCTTGATTACCACGCCTTCGAAGGGATTCAGCTCGTCTCCGGCTTTGAAGTCCCGGTAATCGACCTGGGGTTCGAAGATTTTCGAGGGCACGGGAAACAGCGGTTCGACCATCATATTGGCCAGAACCTGCTGCAGCGTGAATTTCGGAAGCAGATGCCCGGCCCAGACACGGAACTTGTTGCCCTTGACGTAAAAGGGTTTGAAGAAGGGAATGCCGCAAATATGGTCGAAATGCGTATGCGACAGGAAGATATCGCCCTGTACCGGCCCGTTCCCGTTTCCAAGCGTATCGCCCAGTGACCGAAGCCCGGTGCCCGCGTCGAAGATCAGCCGATTGCCCCCACAGAACACCTCGAGGCAGGAGGTGTTCCCGCCATAGCGAACAGTTGTTTTACCCGGACAGGCTATGCTGCCCCGAACCCCCCAAAAACGGACGGAAAAATTCCCTGACTCAGCCACCGTTCCCTGTCCCCATCCCAATTTCCCCTATACGATGTTAATACGACTCCAAACGAATGTCACGGCACAAGCTTATAACCGCTCGGTTCCGTAACGAGAATTTCTGCATGCGATGGGTCCCGCTCGATCTTCTGGCGCAGTCGGTACACATGGGTTTCGAGCGTATGAGTAGTAACGGCGGCATTGTACCCCCAAACTTCGCCCAGTAGCTGCTCCCGCCCCACGGGTTTTTCGCCCGCCCTATAAAGATATTTCAGGATCGCGGTCTCTTTCTCGGTCAACCGGACCTTCCTGTTATGCGCCTCGTCGACGAGCATTTTCGACGCCGGCCGGAAGGAATAGGGGCCCACCGAAAAGACCGCGTCCTCGCTTTGCTCATGCTGGCGCAGCTGCGCCCTCACCCTTGCCAGAAGAACGCCCAGGCGAAACGGCTTGGTCACATAGTCGTTGGCCCCGGCATCAAGGCCGAG
>JBFFGY010000389.1:0-2109 GCA_041557215.1 Alphaproteobacteria bacterium | reverse complement strand
GGAATGGCGCAGGCACCCGTGCCGGGCATCATGCGGCTGGTGTCCAGGCCGGCATCGACCAGCGCGTCGAGCAGGTCGATCTTTTCCTCGACCGACAGCGAATTGGCCTCGCTGTTCGTGCCGAACACCGCCAGGCCGCAATTCTGGCTGAGCAGCCAGCGGCACTGCCGCACCAGCCGGTCGGCGTCGGGGCTCAAATCTTCCTTGAAGGGCGTGACAACCGGCGACAGCACGCCGGACATCTTTTCGGGTCCACTCATAATCAAACTGCTCCGTTAGGTTGGTATCTTCTGGCTTTCAGGTTCTTCGATGCGCCGGCGGGGCGGTGCTGCCCCGCACGACCAGATTGATCTCTATCTGCGGCGTCAGCAGGTTAGGCCGATCTTCAATCGCCGCAAGCAAATATTCCGCCGCCGCCTCGCCGATCCGGTCGGCCGGCACATGGATGGTGGTCAGCGGCGGCAACAGTTGCGAGGCGAAGTCCAGATCGTCGAAGCCGACGATGGAGACCTCGCCCGGAATTCCGACACCCTGGCGCTGACATTCCAGCGAGGCGCCGAAGGCCAGCACGTCGTTGCCGCAGATCACCGCCGTCGGACGATCCCTTTCCGACATCAGGGCGCGCATCGCCAACTGGCCGTCCACGATCCGGTAGGGCCGCTCGATAAGCCTTTCCTGTTTCAGGGAAAGGCCGCGCGCCTCCAGCGCCTGGCGGATGCCCTTCACCCTGGCCAGGGCGCGATCGTTGGTTTTCGTCATGCCGGCGATGACGCCGAAACTGGTGTGTCCCAGATCCAGTAAAAAATCGGTAAGCTGCGAGGCCGCGGCCATATTGTCGAAACCGACAGACGGCACGCGCGGATCGTCCGACTTCACCCAGCTATCGACAAAGGGTATCCCGCGTTGGCGCAAATAATCGTGCAGGCCGGGGCTGTGCCGGGCGCCAACCAGCATGATGCCGTCGACGCCGCGTGTCACCAGCGTTTCGACCTGCTGGCGTTCCTGGTCGAGGTCGTAGCCGCAACTGGCGACGAACAGCGTGTAGCCGGCCTGGGTCAAGCGTTTCTGCAGCGCCTCAACCCCGATGGCGAAATTCGGGTTTTCCAGGGTCGGCACCACCGCGCCGACGGTATGGGTCCTCTGCGCGGCGAGCGCCCGGGCCGCGGCATGGGGAACGTAGCCCATCCGCTCAGCCGCGTCGCGCACCCGGCGGCGCACGTCCTCGCTGACCTTGTTGCTGTCATTCAGGACGCGAGAGACGCTGGCGACCGACACGCCGGCCGCCGCCGCCAGGTCCTGCACGGTGACGCCGCCGCCCCGCGCGGACCGCCGCGCTCTCCGTCTTTCAGCCATGGCAAAAACACCCCGGTCGCAACCCGATGCCCTCCGGGCTTATCAGTCGATCTTGTTCAGGTCGCCGGAGAATTCCAATGGGCAGAACATGCCGCCATGGAAGGGCTTGGCGATCGGATGCTCGGTGTCCTCCTTGGCGTAGAGTTCGGCCGCAAAATCCTCGGCGTCGTCCTGCGGCCGGTAGCCCAGCCAGTCGACCTTGGAATTGTCCCATTTGTTGCGGGTGTTGTTGGACACGCCATAGACCACGGCGAAATGATAGTCGGGATGGTCGATGCAGCGTTCCACCAGATGCACGGTGTCGCGGTGGCTGATCCAGGTCATCAACTGGCGCAGATCCTGCGGCTTGGGCTGGAAGGAGCCGATGCGCAGGCAGGATACGGCCATGCCGTATTTATCGGCATAGAGTCGGCCCAGCGCCTCGCCATAGACCTTGCTGACGCCATAACGGCCGTCGGGGCGCGGCTGAACCTCGGTATCGATGGGACGGGCGCGGCGGTAATAGCCGACCGCATGGTTGGAACTGGCGAAGATCACCCGCTTCACGCCGGCGCGCCGCGCGGCCTCGAACACGTTGTAGCACCCGATCAGGTTCATCGGCATGATCTTTTCCCATTCGTCCTCGACCGGGATGCCAGCCAGATGGACCACGCAGTCCACGCCCTCCATGGTCGCCTGGGTCGCGTCGATATCGCGGATATCGGCATTCTCGAAAAGCTGCTCGCCGGGCGCAGCCTCGCCGAGCGGGGCAATGTC
>JBFFGY010000388.1:0-2121 GCA_041557215.1 Alphaproteobacteria bacterium | reverse complement strand
TATCCGCCGGCGGATGAATTGCAGGCAGCCCTGGCCGCGGCCGTACGCCGGCCCGATTCGTCGCTCTACACCGAAATCCTGGGCCTACCCACCCTGCGCACCGCCCTGGCGGCACATATGTCGGAAAGCTATGGCGCAGATCTGTCGGCGCGCGACTTCGGCATTACCGCCGGCTGCAACCAGGCCTTCTGCGTGGCGATGAGCGCGCTAGCCGGACCGGGTGACGAGGTGATCTTGCCCGCGCCCTGGTACTTCAATCACCATATGTGGCTGCAGATGCAGGGCGTGACACCGGTGCCCCTGCCTTGCGACGAGGCGAGGGGCGCAATGCCCGACCCGACCGAGGCCGCGGCGTTGATAAGCGAGCGCTCCCGCGCCATCGTGCTGGTTACGCCGAACAATCCGACCGGGGCGATTTATCCGCCCGAATTGATCGATTCCTTTTATGAACTGGCGCGCGATCATGGCGTCGCGCTGGTGCTGGACGAGACCTATAAGGATTTCATGCCGGCGGATGCGCCGCCGCACGGCCTTTTCAGCCGACCCGACTGGCGCGATACCTTTATCCAGCTCTACAGCTTCTCGAAGGCCTACAGCCTGACCGGCTATCGCGTCGGCTCGGTGGCCGGTGGGCCGGCGGTGATGGCGGCGATCGAGAAAATCATGGATTGCATCGCCATCTGCGCCCCGCGCATCGGGCAGGAGGCTGCGCTTTACGGCCTCGGCCATCTGGCGGGCTGGCGGGCGGAAAAGCGCGGGCTGATGCAGGACCGGACCGACGCACTGCGCCAGGCTTTCCGGGAATCGAATTGCGGCTATGGACTGGTTTCCAGCGGCGCGTATTTCGCGTGGCTGCGGCACCCATTTTCGGGTATGGACTCTGCCGAGGTCGCCCGTATGCTGGCGACTGACCATAACCTGCTCTGTCTGCCCGGCAGCATGTTCGGGCCGCAACAGGAAAATCACCTGCGGCTTGCATTCGCGAATCTCGAAGCCGGTAAAATGAGGGAGGTCGTTTCGCGGTTGTCCGCAAGCAGTTCCGGTGCGGCCTGAAACGCCCGGGTTCATTTTTTAATTCAGACCGTCCCGACGGGGCGGTAAGAGGATTCATGGAAACAGTACAGGGAGTCATATCGATGACGAAAAAGTCCGAGACCTTCCGCCTGGACGGCATGGGCCGCCGCGGGTTCATCGCCGGGTCGGCCGCTGCCGCCGGCGCAGCCGCGCTGGGCTTCCCGGCGATCACGGGCCGCGCCGCGGCGCCGCTGAAAGTCGGCGTTTATGGCGGTTACTTCAAGGATTCCTTCGACCAGCATATCTTCCCGGACTTCACCAAGGACACCGGCATCGCCATCGAGTCGGTGGCGGAGCCGACCGGCGAGGCCTGGCTGGTGCAGCTGGAGCAGTCGGCCAAGGCGGGTGTTGCGCCTGCCGACGTGTCGATGATCTCGCAGGTCGCCATGCTGAAGGGCCAGAGCACCAAGCTGTGGGCTGGGCTGGACATGTCGAAGATCCCCAACTCGAAATATCTGCTGCCGCAATATGTCCACAAATATCCGGACGGCACGGTCGACGGCATCGGCGCGGTGGCCTGGTACATCACGCTGGTCACCAACACGGATGTTTATCCCAAGGCGCCGGAAAGCTGGGGCGACATGTGGAACCCCGAGCACAAGGACCGGATCGGCCTGCTGGCGCTAGTCAGCAACTCCTTCCTGCTGGAAATCACCGCGACCACCTTCTTCGGCGGCACCAAGGTGCTGGATACCGAGGAAGGCATCATCAAGGTGCTGAACAAGATCACCGAGCTGAAGCCAAATGTGAAGCTGTGGTACCGCGACGAGGGCCAGTTCCAGCAGGCGCTGCAGGCGGGCGAAATCCCGATGGGCCAGTATTACCACGACGTGGCCGGCCTAGCCGCGGCGGATGGATTCCCCGTGCGCACCACCTTCCCGAAGGAAGGCGGCCTGAATGATTCCGGCTGTTGGGCGCTTTCCAGCGTCTCCAAGGAGGCGGAAAATGCGCATACCTTCATCAACTATATGTGCCAGCCGGCGGTCCAGGCGACGATGTCGCGCAAGATTGGCACCGCGCCGACCGTCGATCGCAAACATACCGACC
>JBFFGY010000387.1:0-2127 GCA_041557215.1 Alphaproteobacteria bacterium | reverse complement strand
TGATCTGAAGCGGCCGCCCGATCCGCCTGAACTTCGCGGCGCTCTGCATGAAATGGCCGGTGAAGGTGGCGACCAGCAGGAATGGCACAGCCAGCCCCATCGAATAGATCGACAGCAATTTGGCGCCATCAGCAACGCCCAGGGTGGTCGCGCTCATTGTCAATACGGCGCCAAGCAGAGGTCCGATACAGGGCGTCCAGCCAAAGGCGAAAGCGCTGCCCAGGAAAAAGGCGCCGAGCGGCCTGCCGCCGGAAAATTGGGGCATGAAGCGTGTATCGCGATTCAACCAGCCGAGCCGTAGCAGGCCCATCATGTGGAACCCGAAAAGGATGATGACGCCGCCGGCGGCGTAGCTGGCCTCATAGCGGTAGTACTGGAATAGTCGGCCGATGGCCGATGCACTGGCGCCCAACGCAATGAAAACCGATGAAAAGCCGAGGACGAAGGCGAGGCTGAGCCCAAGGACCGCCATGCGCCGGCCCATAGCCTGCCGTTGCTGCAACTCCTCGACGGAATGGCCGGCTACATAGGAAACATAACCGGGAACCAGCGGCAGGACACAGGGTGACAGGAAGGACACAATCCCGGCTAGGAACGCCGTCAGGATTCCGATACCGCCAATTTCCAGCATCTTCGATCTCCGTGATTTCTTCGGCGGCAGATAAAGCCGCGCTTTTTGTCGTCCCGAATGTGCGCGGGCCGTCAGGAAATTACGACTGTTCCTGGCGAAGGGCTGCGATCAGGGGCAGGATTTCCGTCGTTAGGGCTTTCGGGCTGATCGCGCCGATATGCTTGTGGGCGATGCGTCCGGACTTGTCGATGACGAAGGTTTCCGGCACCCCGTAAACGCCGAATTCGATGGCAACCCTTCCGTCAAGATCGGCGCCCGTGCGCGTATAAGGATCGCCCAAACTGTCCAGCCACTCGCGCGCATCTTCCGGCTTGTCCTTGTAGTTTATGCCGTGGATGGGAACGATGTTTTCTTCCCGCAGCCGCATCAATATTGGGTGTTCGACACGGCATTCCACGCACCAGGAGGCAAAGACATTGACCAGCGAAACCTCGCCCTTCAGGTTGGCGGAAGAAAGCCCCATCGTCCGGCCCTCGACAGGGGCCAGCGAAAATTCGGGCGCCTGCTTGCCGATCAGGACCGACGGAATTCGGCTGGGGTCAAGGAACAGCCCGTAGGCAAAAAAACCGGCAACCCCTATGAACAAAGCTATCGGCAAGAGCGACAGCAATCGACGAGCGCCGCTCCGGGCGGGGGGTGTTTCCGTGGTTTCAGTAACCGCTGTATCGACCTTCGACATCGCCAAATATCCTTTTGCCATCAATCGCTCCGGGGGCCCGGACAGGGCCGGATCCCCTCGTGGGAGGCTCTTGATGCCTCGCCCTTATCCGCCTTCCAGGTCGGCTTTGCGGGCCATGTATTCCTCGCGGTCGATTTCGCCGCGGGCGTATCGTTCGTCGAGGATTTCCAGTGCGGTGGGACGCGGCTTGCCGGTCGAGGCGGCGGTTCCCGGGCCGCTGTTAGCGCGTATCACCCAGACGATCAGCGCGATAACGGCCACGATAACCAGGATCCAGACCAGGCTATGCAGGCCGAATCCCAGCCAGCCGCCGCCGTGCATTCCGCCGTATCCGCCATAACCGTAAGGCATGTTCTGCCACATATCTCTCTCCATTCTCTCGTATGTTGCTTCGGCGGCGTCCGGGTCTCGGTGGAGGGAGACCGGCCCGGACGCCGCCTATTGGCCTCCGGCTTCTATTTCGCCGGACGGGTCCATCCATTGTGCCGGTCGACCGCCAGTTTCTGCACCAGCGAGTCGTCGACGGTAACGATTTCCACGGTGATGGTATCGTCGTCCACCGCCTCGATCTTGCCCAGCTTCAGGCGATCGTTGCCCTGCATCGCCAACCAGCGTTCCATGCGGGCCTTGACGTCGTCGGGGCCGAGATCCTCGCCGGCGACCGCAGCTTGCTGCTGCGCGCAGGGCATGCCGCCATAGCCCATGCCCATGCCCATGCCGGGACCATAGCCCATGCCGCCGCCATGCATCATGTTGTGCATCATCCCGTGCATGCCCGGGCCCATCCCATGGCCCATTCCGGACCCCATCATCATGC
>JBFFGY010000386.1:0-2160 GCA_041557215.1 Alphaproteobacteria bacterium | reverse complement strand
GATGCTCTGTACACCCGCGGCGACGCGATGGGGTCCTTCCGTTTCCACGAATGGCTGGTCTGCGAAGTCGAGACCGACGACGGGCTGGTCGGTATCGGCAACGCGGCGCTGGCGCCCCGTCTGGTCAAGAATGCGATCGACCTGTACATGGCGCCGCTGGTGATCGGCGAAGATCCCTGGGACTATGCCCATTTGTGGGAAAAGATGTATCGCCGCACGCTCGCCTGGGGCCGCAAGGGCATCGGCATGACCGCGATTTCGGCGGTCGATATTGCGATCTGGGACCTACTGGGAAAGTCGGCGGGGCAACCGGTCTTCAAACTGCTGGGAGGTCGCACCAAGGAAAAGATTCCAGTCTACGCCTCAAAACTGTATTCCGACGATATCGACCGAATGCAGGCCGAGGCCCAGCGCTATGTCGACCAGGGTTTCGACATGATGAAGATGCGCTTCGGCTGGGGGCCGAAGGACGGGCCTGCCGGCATGCGCGAAAATATCCGCCGCGTCGAGGCGATGCGCGAGGTCATCGGTTATGATCGGGACCTGATGCTCGAATGCTATATGGGCTGGAACCTGGATTATGCCCGGCGGATGATTCCGAAGCTGGAGCGGTTCGAACCTCGCTGGCTGGAGGAGCCGGTAATCGCCGATGATATGCATGGCTATGCCGAACTCAACGCCATGGGCATCCCGATTTCTGGCGGCGAGCACGAGTTCAACCTGTTCGGTTTCCGCCAGATGCTGGATATCGGCGCGGTAAGCTATATCCAATACGACACCAACCGGGTCGGCGGCATTACCGCCGCGCAGAAGATCAATGCCCTGGCCGAGGCCTACCAGGTGCCCGTCGTGCCCCATGCCGGCCAGATGCACAATTATCACCTGACCATGGCCAGTCCCAACTGCCCGATTTCAGAGTTCTTTCCCGTGCATGATGTGGAAATCGGTAACGAGCTTTTCTACTACATTTTCGAGGGTGACCCTGAACCGGAAAATGGGTTCATCGACCTGTCAGACACCGCCCCTGGCCTCGGGCTTTCCCTCTCCCAGCGCTATCTCGACGATTTTGATATCCTGGAGTAAACCTATGCGCTTGTGCGGGAAGCTGATCGCCGTTGGTGACGCCATCGCCAACGGCACCGTGTTCCGTATTGTCGTAAAGACCAGCCAATACCACCCGTGAGGCCGTCATGAGAGAAGTTTACCGCGGGGTTTTCCCCATCGCGCCGACCCCGTTTGCCGAAACCGGTGACATCGACTGGCCAGGCCAGAAGCGGGTGCTGGACTGCATGATTGACAAGGGGTCGACGGTATCTGCATTCTTGCCAATTACTCCGAACAATTTGCGCTTACCGACGAAGAGCGCGACGATCTTCTCAAGCTGTGCATTGAGCATGTGGGGGGCCGGGTGCCGGTGATCGCCACCTGCTCGCATTTCTCGACTCGGATCGCCGCCGAGCGATCGCTCCAGGCGGCGGAAGTGGGCGCCGCGATGATCATGCTGATGCCGCCCTATCACGGCGCCACCTTGAAAGCCACGGACCAGTATATCCATGAGCACTTCGCCCGTATCGGCGAAGCCGCGGAGATTCCCATCATGGTCCAGGACGCGCCCCTGAGCGGCGTCGAACTCTCTGTCGATCTGCTAGCGCGGATAGCGACGGAGATCGAACAGGTCTGCTATTTCAAGATCGAGACCCCGATGGCGGCGGCCAAGCTGCGCAGCCTGATCGAAGCGGGCGGCGGCGCCATCGAAGGACCGTTCGACGGCGAGGAATCGATCACCTTAATGGCTGATCTGGACGCCGGCGCCACGGGCACCATGCCGAGCGCGTTGCTGCCCGACCTGATCAAGCCGATTGTCGAGCATTACCGGGCGGCGCGAACCGACGAAGCGGCGGCGCACTATGCCCGCATTCTGCCCTTGATCAACCTCGAGAACCGGCAATGCGGGCTGCGCGCCTGCAAAGCAATCATGGTCGAAGGCGGCGTTATCGAATCTGACTATGTCCGCCATCCCGCACCACCGCTGCATCCAGCGACCCGGGCAGAGTTTTTCCGCCTGGCCAAGCAGTTCGATCCCCTGGCATTGCGTTGGGGGCGATAGATCTGCCGAGGACGATCTTCGCATTTTCCGAAAGGAAACTAAAGCGACGACAG
>JBFFGY010000385.1:0-2208 GCA_041557215.1 Alphaproteobacteria bacterium | reverse complement strand
TGACAACGGCCGGCCGATCGGCCAGATCAAGGCCGATGCCCGCGGCGAATGGGTTATGCTTCCCGACGAGCCGCTGTCGCCGGGCAGCCGGGAACTCAGCCTCTCTTCGCGGCTGGGGGATGCAGAGCCGGTCTGGTCGGAGAAGGTCGTGGTCATCGTGGTGCCAGAGGTCGGGCTGGACGTGGCCGGCCAGCCGGCGGAGGATAATTCCGGTGCCCTTGCGGTGGAAGTGCCGCGTTCGGGTTTCGGCACCAGCGAAGTGTTGCAGCAGCCGCCGACTGCCGCCGCCCCGGCATTGCCCTCTGGCGGCGACATAGCCCTTTCGGTGGATGTCCTGGATTACGACGAGGAGGGCAATTTGGGCCTGTCCGGCCGGGCCAATGCCAAGAGCGACGTCCTGGTCTATCTTGACAACGGCCTGCTGGCGATGACGCCGGTGGAGCCGGGCGGAAGCTGGCGCATGGTCGTGGAACGCGATATCGCGCCCGGCCTTTATACGCTGCGCGTGGACGAACTGGCCGGCGACAAGGTCGTCGCGCGCCTGGAGTTCCCCTTCGAGCGCGCCAATCCTGTGGAGGTTGAATCCGGCACCCTTCTGGTGGTGGTCCAGCCGGGCAACAGCCTGTGGCGCCTGGCCCGCCGCACCCTGGGCGAGGGGACGCGCTATACGGTTATATACCAGGCGAACAAGGACCGTATCCGCGACCCCGACCTGATCTATCCGGGCCAGGTGTTCGAAATTCCGCGAACCAACTGACGCGGGGGTCTGGCGATAGCGTCTTGCGGCGGGAACCCGCGTGACCTAGTTATAGGCTGCCCATTTGGAAAAGTTTTGAGGTAGATAGCGCGCAATGGCGTCGAACATCATGGATTCGGTGCGTTCGGTTTTCGTCCCGATCCACCCTGAAGGATGGCGGTTTATCGGCATCTTCGCCCTCGTTACTCTCGCCATCGGATTTTTCTGGCCACCCTTACTGTTCGTTGGTGGTGTGCTGACCGCCTGGTGCGCCTATTTCTTCCGTAACCCGGAACGGATCACGCCGACGCGCGAGGGGCTGGTGATCAGCCCGGCCGACGGCGTCGTGCAGATGATCCAGCTGGCCGCGCCGCCGCCGGAATTGGAAATGGGCGATGCGCCGCTGACCCGCATCAGCATTTTCATGAATGTTTTCAACGTCCATGTGAACCGCGCCCCGGTCGACGGCAAGATCGCCAAGCTGGCCTACCGGCCGGGCAAGTTCCTGAATGCGTCGCTCGACAAGGCAAGCGAGCATAACGAGCGGCAATCGGTTAGAATGACGCTGGCCGACGGGCGCGATATCGCCTTTGTCCAGATTGCCGGGCTGGTGGCGCGACGCATCCTGATCTGGGTGTCGGAGGGGCAGAAGCTGGCCGCCGGCGAACGATTCGGGTTGATCCGCTTCGGCAGCCGAGTGGACGTCTACCTGCCGGATGGCGTGTCGCCGCTGGTCTGCGTCGGCCAGATCGCCGTGGCCGGCGAGACGGTCATCGCCGACCTCGCCGCCGGCGAGGCGCCGCGAGAAGGAGAGCAACGCTGATGCTGAAACGCAGGCCCAAACGGAAGGTCCGCCGAGGGGTTCCCCGTTTCAAGGGACTCAGCATCTCGAAACTGATTCCCAACATGATTACCGTCGGGGCGACTTGCGCCGGGCTGACCGGTGTGCGCTTCGCGCTTCAGGAAAAATGGGAATTCGCCGTGGTGGCGATCATCGTGGCCGCCGTGCTGGATGCGCTGGACGGCCGCATGGCGCGGCTCTTGAATTCCGCCAGCGATTTCGGCGCCGAACTGGATTCTCTGTCCGACTTCGTGGCCTTCGGCGTCTCGCCGGCCCTGATCCTCTATTTCTGGACTCTGAATTCGCTGGGCGGCATCGGCTGGGCGGTGACGCTGTTCCTCGCCATCTGCTGCGGCCTCAGGCTGGCGCGCTTCAATACCAACATCGGCAAGCTGCCGCCCTACGCCTACAATTATTTCACCGGGGTGCCCGCACCGGCCGGGGCCGGGCTGGCGCTGCTGCCGCTGATGGCGACCTTTGCCTTCGAAGTCGATATCCTGCGCGAGCCCCTGATCGTTGCGGTCTGGAGCGTGATCACGGCGCTGCTGATGGTCAGCCGGCTCCCGACATTTTCCTTCAAGAAGGTCAAGATTCCCACGGCGGCAATCCTGCCGCTGCTGGTGGTGGTCGG
>JBFFGY010000384.1:0-2230 GCA_041557215.1 Alphaproteobacteria bacterium | reverse complement strand
TGGCCAGATGATAGACCCGGACCGAGTCTTCGATGTTTTTCAGGGACTGCAAGCCGCCATCGATGAAAGAGACGTCCAACTTACGTTTGACCTCGTCAAACACCTTGTCCGAGATGCAGATCCCGCCCGGTCGGGCGATCGCTTCCAGGCGCGCAGCAACATTGACGCCGGCACCGTAGATGTCTTCGTCCTCATGCACGATATCGCCGATATGGATACCCATGCGAAGTTTGAGGAAGTCGTGATCCGCCAGTCGCTGCTGCACCGCGACGGCACAATTGACCGCGTCCAGGACCGAGTTGAACTCGACGAGCCAGCCGTCCCCCATCCGCTTGACGACTTCCCCGCGATGATCCGTGACGCAAGGCTCCAGCATTTCCTGGCGTAACGTGCGCAGCCCGGTGAGCGTGCGCGCCTCATCCGCATCCATCAGGCGCGAATATCCGACCACATCGGTGGCGAGTATGGCAGCAAGTCGGCGTTGCAAAGCGTTTCCCCCTTTCCTTCGGCACCGATAATAAACCGACGTTCACCGCATGGCTCCGAAATTCTACCCCGACGGTATATCAGACGCCGTTCCAACTCGGCAGCCTTATGCGGGCGGATGGAAATAAACGTTTTCAGGGTCGCACGCAGACCTCTCGCGCGACTTCCAGATACGCCCGCATGGCGAGGGTCGGCGGAAATCACAATCAAGGCCGCGCCGCCGACGGTACGGTCATCCGGTTGCCCCACAGGTGCCCCGGCCCATTCCCGGCCCGAAGACGCGAATCCCCAAACGGACGAAACCCCAAGGTTTCCCTTGGGGTTTCGATGGTGGGCGCGACTGGGATTGAACCAGTGACCCCTACGATGTCAACGTAGTGCTCTCCCGCTGAGCTACGCGCCCGGTGCGGACGGGGAATTAGCACCAAAGCCCCTTCGAGACAACCCCCAAAGAGGACAGTTTTCGGTATTGCGGTTCAGGCCGCCAGCAGGTGGGTCACCTGGCGGACGATTTCATGCAGGTGGAAAGGTTTGGAAAAAACCCGGACGTCCTTTTCGATCAGGTCCCGGGCGCTCAGCGCCTCGGCGGCATAACCGGTGAGCAGAAGGATCGGCATCATGGGCTGGCGGTCGCGCGCGGCGCGCGCCAGTTCCAGCCCGTCCACGCCAGGCATCCGGATATCCGCCAGAAGCAGGTCGTAGTCGTCGCTTGCAATATTGCGGCTCGCCGAATCGCCATCGCCCACGGCGACCACTTCGTGGCCGGACCGGGCCAGCGCGACTGCCAGGAACTGGCGCATCGCATCATCGTCTTCGGCAACAAGAATACGTGCCATTCAAAAAAATTCCTCAACCAAAGTTTTCCCCACAAATCCGGAAATCGCTGTTTCCGTCTTGTTGGGTGCATTATGCATGCCAATCGATTGCCAAACAGTAAACGGCGGTTATTCAATAGGTTAACGAGGCTGGTTAATTATGTCGCAGGGGTGAAGCGGCGGCTCATCCCCATAATGCAACGCAGGGGGGAAATATTTTCCCGCCGGAATAGACGAGGCCGTTCTCCCGGTCACGGGCCAGAAGCAAGGGCCCATCGAGATCGACGATGGCCGCATCCTGCGCCAGCAGCATGGCCGGCGCCATGGCCAGCGACGTCGCGACCATACAACCACACATAACCATTAGGCCGGCGGCGCGGGCTTCTTTTTTCAGCGCCAACGCCTCGGTCAGCCCGCCCGTCTTGTCGAGTTTTATGTTAATGCCGTCATATTTTCCGATAATGGCCGGTAGGCTCGCCCGGTCATGGCAGGACTCGTCGGCGATAATCGGAAGCGCGCGAGTCATACCCGCCAGCACCGCGTCTGCGTCCCTCGGCAGGGGCTGCTCGACGGCCTCCACCCCCAGCCCGGCCAGCGCCGCGCAGAACGGCTCCACCATATCCGCCGTCCAGCCCTCGTTGGCGTCGACGATCAGCCTGGCATTGGGGGCCGCGCCCCGCACGGCGGCGACGCGCTCCAGATCCCCCTCGCCCGCCAGCTTCATCTTCAGCAAGGGACGGTGCGATTCGCGGCGGGCTGCTTGCGCCATCGCCTCGGCGCTGTCCAGGCCCAAAGTGAAGGCGGTGGTCACGGGGCCAGGCTCGTCCAGGCCGGCCAATTCCCATACGGGCCGGCCGGCCCGTTTCGCCTCAAGATCCCACACCGCGCAATCCAGGGCATTGCGGGCGGCCCCGGCCGGCAGCGCCTCC
>JBFFGY010000383.1:0-2230 GCA_041557215.1 Alphaproteobacteria bacterium | reverse complement strand
CGTGGCCTGACCCGTGCGGACATCGCACCGGTTGCGATGAAGGTGCTGCAGGACAAAGAGTAAGCTGCGTTCAGGAAATCACGGCATAGCGGCCCGCTCCATCGGAGCGGGCCGTTGCCGTTTTCAGGCTTGTCTGACCCGTCGCATGGCCGCTACGAGCTGACGCGCGGCGGCGCCGACCTTGTCGGCATTGTCACCTGGCTTGTACAGCGCTCCGCCGATGCCGACGGCGGAAACGCCGACGGCAAAATAATCTGCGAGATTGTTCGCATTTACGCCGCCGGTGGGGACGACCTGGGTGCCGCTCGGCAGTACTGCCATCAGGGCCCGGATGATCTTCGGCGTGACCAGCTCCCCGGGAAACAGCTTCAGGGCGGTGGCGCCGTTGGCCAGCGCGGCAAAGGCCTCTGTCGGGGTCACCACGCCGGGCACGACGGGCATATTGGCCTCTACCGCCGCATGGATCACGGCGGGATCGGAATGGGGCATGACGATCAGCCGACCGCCGGCATCCTTGACCCCGACTACCTGTTCCGGTTCCAGAACGGTGCCGGCGCCAATCAGGGCCTTGTCTCCGACCGTCTTTGCGATCGCCTCGATGCTACGGAAGGGGTGCGGGGAATTCAACGGCACCTCGATGATCGTCATTCCCTCTTCCACGAGGCGTTCGGCAACGGGAACCGCATCCTCCGGCCCGATGCCGCGCAGGATCGCCACCAGCGGCATTGTTTCGATCGCCTGGTCGAGTGTCGGCATGTTTTCAGTCATGCTGCATGGCCTCCTGGATAAGAGAAAGTCCCTTCAATGTCGCGCTTTCCGCCGGGCAGGCAGCCGTCGGCGTTTCGAGAGCGGAAATTGCGATAGAGTATGAGTCAATTATATCCTTCCGGCCAATCAGCGTCACGGGGCCAGTCGGTTTTGCGATCGACAGCATGGCTCTAACTTCGTGGCCAATCAGTATGCCGGAGAGATAGGAGCGCAACCCGTTTGCCGGTACGGCTTCGAACAGGCCCTCGGCGCGTACCGAAAACAGATGGTTCAGCAGGCCGCCCGGTTCCCCCGATAGCTGGAAGCCCCGGTCGAATGCGTCCATATCCTCAAGGCTTTCGCCTTCCATCAGGCGGCCGAGGATGCTGTGCCGGGACATCACCGCCCAGACCTCGCCGGTCATGGCGGTGGCGAACCAGACGATCCGCCCATCCTTCACCGCTGCCCATTTCGAATGGGTGCCCGGCAGGCAGAAGACCTGTCGGCCCCTTTCGCCTTGCGCCAGCGAGCCGAAAATCTGCACCTCCTCGCCCCGCATCACGTCATGACGGCCGTCCGGCGCCTCATAGCAGACGCCGGGCACGATAAAGACATTGTCCTCGCCCGGCACCGGCAGGACGGAACGGGCCAGTTCGTCGATGCCGGCAGGGCAGGGGGCATAGGGCGCCTCGGCCCAGCCCTGCTTGCTGCCGACCATGCCGGACATCAGTACCGGCAGCCCGGGATGGGCGGCGCGCCATTTTCCGACATGGCTCTCCAACGCCTGCGGGAACCCGCCGGCAGGAACCTGCATGATGCCGGCCGGAGCTTCGCGGCGATCTATGACTTTTCCATCTCCATCCACCAGCCAGGCGCGGAAATTGGTGGTTCCCCAATCGACAAGGATGGCGGCAGGCTGGCTCATCGCAGCGTTCAGTTCGGGAAGGCTTCGCGCAGCGCGGCGATCTGCTCATCGTTCAGCCAGCGCGCCTCGCAGCCCCGCAGCATCAGGAACAGCTTCGCCGTTTCCTCCAGCTCCTCGGCGTTATAGACGGCGGCATCCAGCGATTTTCCGGCAACCACCGGCCCGTGATTGGCCAGCAGCATGGCATGGTGGCTGCGCGCCGCCTCTCGCACCGCTTCGGCCAGCGCCATGTCGCCCGGCCGGTAATAGGGCAGCAGGGGAAGTTTGCCGATGCGCATGACGTAATAGGCGGTGATTGGCGGCAGCACGTCTTCCTCGTCGAGGCCGGCCATGCAGGACACCGCCACGGAATGGCTGGAATGCAGATGCACGATGGCGTCGTCGTCAGGCCGTTCCTGGTACATGGCAAGATGCAGGAAGGCTTCCTTCGAGGGCTTGTCGCCGCCAATATGCTCGCCGTCCCATGAAAGTTTCGATATCCGCGCCGGGTCCAACCTGCCCATGCAGCTGTTGGTCGGGGTGACCAGCAACCCATCCTCCAGCCGCACGCTCATATTG
>JBFFGY010000382.1:0-2251 GCA_041557215.1 Alphaproteobacteria bacterium | reverse complement strand
GGTCTTCAGGCTTTGCTTCGGGCAGGCCGGCGTCCCCGGGCGACACTTCAAAGGCCGAGACGGCGCCCTCATTATATTCGACGACATAGCTGGGGCCGGTGGTGGTCAGTTCGTCCAGCCCGTCGCTGCCATGGACCACCCAGGCGCGTTCGGCGCCAAGATTGCCCAGAACGCGCGCCATCGGCTCGATCCAGTGGCGCGAGAAGCAACCAACCAGCAGGCGCTTGACCCCGGCGGGGTTGGAAAGGGGACCAAGGATGTTGAAAATAGTCCTGGTGCCTAATTCAACGCGTGAAGGACCTACATTCCGCATGGCTCCGTGATGCCGCGGCGCCATCAGGAAGCCGATATTGGCCTCGCGGATCGCCTGCTCGACGGCATCGAATTCCGCTTCCACATTGATGCCCAGCGCGCTCAAAACGTCCGCGGCGCCCGACTTGGAGGAAAAGGCGCGGTTGCCGTGTTTGGCGACCGGTACCCCGCAGCCCGCCACCACCAGCGCGGTGGCGGTGGAGATGTTGTAGGTGCCGGACGCATCACCGCCGGTGCCGACCACGTCCATGGCGCCCTCGGGCGCGCTTACATGGCTGGCCTTGGCGCGCATAACACGCGCGGCGGCGGTGATCTCCTCAACGGTCTCGCCGCGTACCCTGAGGGCCATCAGGAAGCCGCCGATTTGCGACGGCGTCGCGTCGCCCGACATCATTATGTCGAAAGCGCGCTCTGCCTCCTGCTCGGAAAGCGGATGGCCGTCCGCCACCTTCGCCAGCAATTGCTTGAAATCCTGAATGTCCCCGGTCATGCGATACCCCAATGCGCCCCGATTTCCATATGGTGCCGCCTGATATACCAAGCCGCAGGGCGCATTGGCCATAGTTGTTTGCCGCAATCGCATATGTTGGCTCGCCGCGATTGATGCAATATGGCTTTAGGCCCTGATGGGGCGTAATTTCGGCATGGGAGGTTTCATGGGCTATCGGGCATTGAAGCAGCGTCTGGATGGCGGCGGGATCGTCATCCTGGATGGCGGTACCGGGACGGAATTGCAGAAGCGCGGCGCCGACATGGATCCTTCCGCCTGGTGCGGACCGGCCACGCTGCAGAACGAAAGGCTGCTGACCGAGATCCATGCCGATTACATCACCGCCGGCGCGGATGTGATTACAGCCAATACTTACGCGTCTTCGCGGCTGATGCTCGGGCCGGCGGGTTTCGGCGACCGGGTGGAAGAGATCAACCAGCGCGCTGTCGAGGCAGCGCTGGCCGCGCGGGAAGTCGCAGGCCCAGAGCGCGATATCCTTGTGGCGGGATCCTTATCGCATATGGTCCCGGTTACCAGCGGCACGGACAGGGTCGATCCGACGGCGCTACCGTCCGACGCAGAGATTCTCGATGCTTTTGCGGAACTGGCTGAAATCGTGAAACAGTCGGGCGTCGACCTGATCATGCTGGAGATGCAATATCACCCTGTCAGAATCCGCCTGGCGCTGGAGGCGGCGCTGGCGACAGGGCTTCCTGTCTGGTTCGGGATGAGCGCGCGCAAAACCGCGGATGGCAGGGTTATCGGGTTCGATTATTTGGAAGAAACGCCGCTGGATTCCATCGCCGACCTGATTCCGGAAGAGGGGGTGGATGCCGCCGGCTGCATGCATACCGGATCGGAACTGGTTGGGGAGGTGCTGCAGGCCGTGCGGCGGCATTTCATCGGGCCGCTGATGGCCTATCCGGACAGTGGCTATTTCGAAATGCCCGACTGGCAGTTTGTCGATGTCATTTCGCCGGACAGGCTGGAAGCGTTTTACCGGGAATGGATCGCCGCGGGGGTTCAGATCATCGGCGGTTGCTGCGGGCTGGGCGTCGAACATATCGAGGCCGCTGCGCGCGCCCGCGACGCTTTGGCGCGTGCGGGCTGATCAGGCAGGAACGGCCTCGTAACCCGCAATCTTCAGGAAGTTCGCCAACAGCGCATGGCCGTTTTCCGTGGCAATGCTTTCGGGATGGAACTGCACGCCATGGATCGGCAGATCCTTGTGCCGTAGCCCCATTATCAGCCCATCGTCGCACTCGGCGGTGATTTCCAGGCAGTCGGGCAGGCTGTCGCGGTCGACGACCAGCGAGTGATAGCGCGTGGCTGTGAAGGGGTTGGGCAGGCCCTCGAAAACGCCCTTGTTGGCGTGGCTGATCTTGCTGACCTTGCCATGCATCGGCAGCGGTGCCCGCACGACCTTGCCGCCGAAAGCCTGGCCGATCG
>JBFFGY010000381.1:0-2309 GCA_041557215.1 Alphaproteobacteria bacterium | reverse complement strand
GCCAACGGGCAGGACGCCAACCAGTTCGACCCGAACGGCCGCCAGATGCTGACCATGGCAGGCTTCCACCATCTGGCAAGCCGCCTGCGGGCGCTGGCGGGCGAGCTTTGCGAGGGCCGTATCGCGGTGACCCAGGAGGGCGGTTACAACGTCGCCTATGCGCCCTATTGCGCCTATGCGGTAGCGGCGGGGCTGATCGGCCGCGAGTTGGAGATCGCCGACCCTCTGGCCTTCTATCCGGAGGACCCGGCCCGCGCCGAGGCCGACATTGAGGCTTTGATCAAACGCCACCCGATGCTGGGTTAGGGCCTAACCGGCATCGACGATTTCGTAATCGTGTGTGATTTCGGCAGCTTTTTCGAGCACGGCGGATGCCGAGCAGTATTTTTCGGCCGACAGTTTCACGGCGCGTTCCACAGCCGATTCCTTCAGGTTATGCCCTGTAATCACGAAATGAACGTGGATCTTCGTGAAGACCTTCGGCACCGTCTCGGCGCGTTCGGCCTCGATTTCCACGACGCAATCCGTAACCGCTTCCCGCGCTTTTTGGAGAATCATCACCACGTCGATCGAGGTGCAGCCGCCAAGTCCAAGCAGCAACATTTCCATCGGCCGGATCCCGACGGATGCCTGGCCCTCGGCCGGCAAACCCTCCATCACGACCGCGTGTCCGCTGCCGGATTCGCCCATGAAACGGGTATCTTCGATCCATTTGACGCGCGCTGTGGTGACCATGATTTTCTCCTGACTGATCTGATCGGGCCGGCAAATTAACGCCGTAGCGCCGTTTCGCCAACAGCCATTACGCCGCAGGACCAGCCGTTTACGGCCTTGACGGGAACAGGCGTTTCGATATACAAGTCCCGCCCTTTTCTTTGAGGAGAAACCCATGCGCCATTTGGCGGCATACATAGCGATCGTGACGGCGAAAGCCTGCGAATATCCCGGAAGCCAATGCCGGGGTAACGATTCGTGGCTGCCCGGGATCGGGGCATGGGAGACGCGCATGGCATAAACCCGCCATCGCATAGCGCCTGGAACAGGCGCCTTCCGAAGCCCCTCCCCGGCCCATCCGCGGAGGAGCTTCGGCGTTTCGGGAGAATTTTATATTTTCCCTCTTGCAATTTAGTGCAATATGAACTAATTATGCTCCCGACACCGGGCCGGAGGCCGTCGGTTATCGCTCCAACCGATCAAGCCCGATGGCCGCACGCATGACCGGCGCAACAGATCGCAACGGGCCGGAGTGGTTTGGTTATCGCCTTTCACGCCAGGTGTCGCGGGTTCGAGTCCCGCCATCCCCTCGTAAAAAGGGGATGTAGCTCAGAGGTAGAGCACTGTCCGAACCGCACAAACATGACCGTTGCCCCCTATGTTGGTGAGCCGGTGGCGGCGGCACGGTCTCCAAAACCGAGGCCCGGAGGTTCGACTCCTCCCACCAGTGCCAATGTGACGGTTCGGCCCTTCGGTCCAGCCTGGAGTGGACGCCTGATTGTCGATCAGGAGATCGCCGGTTCAAGTCCGGCAGGGGTCGCCAGATGTTATCGCCCGACCGGATGGGCCGGCCGGGCGCGCGGAGAAGGGGAGATATTGCATGCCGGCGTCGGGCCGGACTGTGTCGGTTATCGCACCAACCTTACCCGGATACATCGCGGTACCGGGGCCGATGCGGATAACATGCCCGGCGCAGCGTTACGGGACGGGCCGGAGTGGCTCGGTTATCGGATCTATGGGTCGCCGGTTCGATCCCGGCCGCATTCGCAAGGATGCGTAGCTCAGTGGGAGAGCAATAGACTTCCGACCATGGCGCCATGCCCGTCCAGCCCGAAAGGGCAAGAATATTTGGGAGTAGCTCAACGGGCAGTGCGGGCGGCTGTTAACCGCCAGGTTGCCGGTTCGATCCCGGCCTCCCGAGCCAGTTATTGTTTACAGGGTGTAGCTCAGCCTAGCAGAGCGCCTGCCTTGGAAGCAGGAGGCCGTTGGTGCGAACCCAACCGCCCTGACCAGTTTGAAGGAACGCGCGCCGGATACGGGAAACCGTCCGGCGCCGTACAGAGCGGGCCGGAGCGATTCGGTTATCTTGGTAGAGGTCGCAAGACCACCGGTTCGAACCCGGCGCGAACCGCACACCACGCCCGCTCGAACGTCACGCCGGATGGGCCGGCGGGGCGAGGATGAAGGTGGAAGATGTGAGAGCATGAAGGGGTCGGGCCGGAGCCGTCCGGTTATCGGGGCCATGCGGAGGGAAGCCTCTCATGGCAATATTCGGCCGGCAATTCCATGCCTGTCCCCACACTCATAGACGCCTC
>JBFFGY010000380.1:0-2316 GCA_041557215.1 Alphaproteobacteria bacterium | reverse complement strand
GATGAAGAACATTTATAATGTGGAGCCGGGGGAGGTTTACTGGGCAGCGTCCGACGTGGGCTGGGTGGTCGGCCATTCCTATATCGTCTACGCGCCGCTTCTGCATGGCTGCACGACCATCGTTTTCGAGGGCAAGCCGGTCGGCACGCCCGACGCCGGCGTGTTCTGGCGGGTGATTTCCGAACACAAGGTCGGGACCATGTTCACCGCGCCCACCGCCTTCCGCGCCATCAAGCGCGACGATCCGAATGCGGAGTTACTCAAGAAATACGACATGCGCAATTTCCGCACCCTGTTCCTGGCGGGCGAGCGGACCGATCCGGATACACTGCACTGGGCCGAGGAGAAGCTGGGCGTTCCGGTGATCGATCACTGGTGGCAGACCGAGACCGGCTGGGCGATCGGCGCCAATTGCTGGGGCATCGAACAACTTCCGATCAAGGCGGGTTCGTCGTCACGCGCCGTGCCGGGCTACGACGTCCAGATCCTGGACACCGCCGGACATCCGCTGCCGCGCGGCGAGATGGGGGCCATCGCGGTCAAGCTGCCGATGCCGCCAAGCTGCCTGCCGACGCTGTGGAACGCCGACCAGCGCTATATCGATTCATACCTGTCGGAATTCCCCGGCTATTACGCCACCGGCGATGCCGGCTATATGGATGAGGACGGCTATATCTTCATCATGGCGCGCACCGACGACATCATCAACGTAGCCGGCCATCGACTGTCGACCGGCGGCATGGAGGAAGTGCTGGCGCACCATCCGGACGTCGCCGAATGCGCCGTGATCGGGGTGGCCGACCAGTTGAAGGGCGAGTTGCCGCTCGGATTCCTGGTGCTGAAGGCCGGGGCCGCGAAAACGCCGGACGAGATCGTCAAGGATGTGGTCGGCATGGTGCGCGAGAAAATCGGCCCGGTCGCCGCCTTCAAGACTGCCACTGTGGTCCCGCGCCTGCCCAAGACGCGCTCCGGGAAGATTTTGCGCGGCACCATGAAGAAGATCGCGGATTCGGAAGAATACAAGATGCCGGCGACGATCGACGATCCGGCGATCCTGGACGAAATCAAGGACGCCTTGAAGGACGTGGGCTACGCAAAATAGGCGAAACTAAGAAGGCCAGCGAATCCGCTGGCCCTCTATTCCGCTACGAGACGTTGCCCGATCAATCGTAATGCGGCAGTTCGGGCGGCAGTTCCGGTTCCTCGGGCATTTCCGGGGCTTTCATCGGCACGGCCTGGGCGCCGCGGCGGGTCTTGCGGGCTTTTTCCACTGCCTCGGTCAGTTCCATATGGCTGCACAAGCCCAGCTCAACCGGGCTGCGCGGGCGCAGGTTCGCGACATTCCAGTGGGTGCGCTCGCGGATTGAATTGATCGTGGGCTTTGTGGTGCCGATCAACCGGCCGATCTGCGCATCGCTGAGTTCCGGATGATGGCGCAGAATCCACGCTATGGCGTCCGGTTTGTCCTGGCGCTTGGCAACCGGCGTATAGCGGGGGCCCTTCTGGCGGACTACCGGCGCCGGAATGTCCGATTCAGCCAGCCTCATGCGATAGCTGGTGTCAGCTTCGGCCTTCGATATCTCGTCTCGGGTCAACTGACCGTTGGCAATTGGGTCGATGCCGGCCATGCCGCCCATCACGTCGCCGTCGGCGATCGCCTGTACTTCGAGAGCGTGCAGACCGCAGAAATCGGCGATCTGCTCGAAAGAGAGTGTGGTGTTGTCGACCAGCCATATGGCGGTCGCCTTTGGCATCAGGGGTGTGGCCACGTTCGTCTCCGGGATTGCAGTCCCGGCGCTGTTGCCGGGCAGGATATTTACATAATGTTGACGCCTTATATAACGCAGGGACACGCGCATGCAATCGCCCGATTGGCGGAAAATGGCCCGGCGGCGCCGTTCCGGGTTGATCGCGGGCGGGGATTTGGCCAAAATCGGCGGCAAAGGAGGCGCCTGCGATGGATGAACGCGACCTGGAACCCCTCACGAAGAAACCGGATATTAAGAATCTGGAGGTATTATCCATTGAGGCGCTGGAGGACTATATCGCCGAATTGCAGCTGGAGATCGATCGCGCCGGGCAAGAAATAGACCGAAAAAAATCGGCAAGGTTTGCCGCAGAATCGGTCTTCCGGAAGTAAAAGTGGTCTGTTTCTGCCGTTCCGTCCGGTCGTAATATCGCAGAAAACTGCGCTTTTCGGGCCAAGCCTCCAGGAAAACATAAAAAGCCAGCTTTTTGCTGGAATATCTTTTCCCTGTTAACCTTTTGTTAGTATGGCTTGGGGCATACTGAAGGTGCCCTATGAGGCCCCTAGTT
>JBFFGY010000379.1:0-2382 GCA_041557215.1 Alphaproteobacteria bacterium | reverse complement strand
GTTCATCGCGGCGATGAGCTGGAACCGCGCCGGATAGGCGACATGCGCGTTGGCGCGCGCGATCACCGCGCGCCCGGTCTCCAGCGGCTGGCGCAGCGCCTCCAGCGTCGGGCGCTGGAATTCCGGCAATTCGTCCAGGAACAGAACGCCATTATGGGCCAGGCTGACCTCGCCGGGCTTGGCACGCGTGCCGCCGCCGACCATGGCCGCCAGCGAGGCCGAATGATGAGGATCGCGGAACGGCCGTCGGCGCGATAGCCGCCCGTCGGTCAGCCGGCCGGCGATGGAATGAACCATGCTGACCTCCAGCGCCTCGCGCGGATCCAGCATGGGAAGAATTCCCGGTAAACGCTGCGCCAGCATGGATTTTCCGGCACCTGGCGGACCGACCATCAGCAAATTATGGCCGCCAGCGGCGCAGATTTCCAGCGCCCGCTTGGCGGTTTCCTGGCCCTTGATGTCGGCCAGGTCCGGCCCCGTGACGTCGTCCTCCGCCAGCCGCGGTTCCGGCGGGGTCAGGACCTGGGTCCCCTTGAAATGGTTGATCAGCGAGATCAGCGAGGCCGGCGCCAGCACCTCGACGCCATCGGCCCAGGCGGCCTCGCCGCCGGTCGCGGACGGACAGACGATCCCCCGGTCATTGGCGGATGCCGCGATCGCGGCGGGCAAAACCCCGGCCACCGGCGTAATGGTCCCGTCCAGCGCCAGTTCGCCAAGCGCCATGTAGCGCATCATTTCGTCGCCTGGCACCACGCCCATCGCCACCAACAGGCCCAGCGCAATCGGCAGGTCGAAATGGCTGCCCTCCTTCAACACATCTGCCGGCGACAGATTCACGGTGATCCTTTTCGGCGGCAGCGCCAGCCCCATCGCGCCGAGGGCGGAACGCACCCGCTCCTTGCTTTCGGCGACCGCCTTGTCGGGCAGCCCGACGATGGTGAAGGCCGGCAGCCCACCGGACATCTGAACCTGGACGTCGATGTCCAGCGTATCGATCCCCTGAAACGCAACCGTGGCGACTCGCGCGACCATGGCGTGAAGCCCTTCCCTGTTTTTCCTGTACACCCACTCTATCCAGAACGAAACCAGAACACTAGATCGAATCGCATCAAATGACTCCTTATGCGCGCAGGCCGGTCGAAAAATTCGAGTCGATAGGAGAGTCGCTGAGTGGCCCCAAACAAAATTTCCGGCCCGTCGGCTGCGACACGGCAACGCGAATCGGCGGCCGCCGGAGGCGGTTCTAGGGCATATGCGGTGCTTCCGGTAAAGTTATCCACAAGATGTAGGCTAAAAATCGCGTTTTCCGGTTCCGGATGAAAAGTTCCGCTTTCCCTGTTGGGGGGCAACGCGCCATATATGCGGCCATGGCTAGAAAATTCACCGACGGCAAGCTGGTCATCGCCAGCCACAACAAGGGCAAGGTCAGCGAGATCGCCGACCTTCTGAAATATTTCAACGTCGAGGTGGTCTCTGCGGAGTCCCTCGGCCTGCCAGAGCCGGAAGAGACCGGCGAGACCTTCGTCGACAATGCGCTGTTGAAGGCGCATGCCGCGGCGGAAGGGTCCGGCCTGCCAGCGCTGGCCGACGATTCCGGCCTGGCGGTTCATGCGCTGGGCGGCGTACCCGGGATCTATTCGGCGCGCTGGGCGGAAACGCCTACTGGCCGGGATTTCCGCGTTGCCATGGAACGGGTCGAAAAGGAATTGGGCGACTCGGCCGACCGAACGGCCCATTTCGTCTGCGTGCTGGCGCTGGCCTGGCCGGACGGTCACGCCGAGGTATTCGAGGGCCGCGTCGACGGGACGCTGGTCTGGCCGCCGCGCGGTAAAAAGGGATTCGGCTACGATCCGATATTCCGTCCTGGCGGCTATGACATCGTCTTCGCGGAAATGGAGCCGGGCGACAAGCATGCGATCAGCCATCGCGCCGATGCCTTCGCGCAACTGGTCGCCGCCTGCTTCGAGGATGGAAACGCGTGACGCAATCCGGCTTCGCGGTTTATGTCCACTGGCCCTTCTGCCTGTCGAAATGCCCCTATTGCGATTTCAACAGCCATGTCCGCGAGTCGGTAGACCAGGCCCGTTGGCGCGCAGCCCTGCTGGGCGAGATCGACCATGCCGCTGAAGTTGAGGCGCCCGGCGCCGGTCCGGCCACCAGCATTTTCTTCGGCGGCGGCACGCCGTCACTGATGGACCCGGCGACGGCCGAGGCCGTTATCGGCCGGGTTGCCGACCGATGGGGTCTGGCGGGAAAATGCGAGATCACCCTTGAGGCAAACCCGACGTCGGTGGAGGCGGCCAAGCTGGCGGATTTCCGGTCTGCCGGGGTCAACCGGGTTTCGCTCGGTGTTCAGGCGCTCGATGACGCTTCGCTTCGCGT
>JBFFGY010000378.1:0-2396 GCA_041557215.1 Alphaproteobacteria bacterium | reverse complement strand
CCTCGCTTTACGCCAATCCGCAGCGCCTGCTGGACGCTGAGAAAGCCGCCAAGGCGGTGGTGGAGGTTCTGCCGCAGCTGGATTACGCGGAAACACTGAAAAAGCTGAAATCCGACCGCAGTTTCGTCTGGCTGGAGCGTCACCTGACGCCGGCACAGCAATGGGCGCTGCTGGAAAAGGGCGTGCCGGGCCTGGACTTCATCAACGAATTCACCCGGGTCTATCCGCAATCGGAACTGGCGACGCATCTGCTGGGCTATGTTGACAGCGACAATCGCGGCATTGCCGGGCTGGAAAAACAGTTCGACGACCACCTGTCGCGGCATGACGAACCGCTGAAGCTGACGATCGACCTGCGGGTACAGCATCTGATGCGCGAGGAACTGGGCGCCGCGATGCAGGAGTTCAAGGCCAAGGCCGCGGTCGGAATCGTGATGGACGTGCGCAGCGGCGAAATCCTGTCGCTGGTCTCGCTGCCCGATTTCGATCCGAATCACCCGGGCAAGGCAAGCAACGACGCGCGCTTCAACAGGGCAACCCTGGGCGTCTACGAACTGGGTTCGACCTTCAAGATCTTCACCACGGCGATGGCCCTGGATATCGGCGTGGCGCAGATGACCAAGCGTTACGACGCCACCAAGCCGCTGCAGGTTTCCCGCTTCCTGATCCGCGATTACCACGCCAAGAAACGCTGGTTGACGGTGCCGGAAGTGTTCGTCTACTCCTCCAACATCGGCGCCGCCCTGATGGCACAGGACATCGGCGGCAAGCGCCAGCAGGACTATCTGGAAAAACTTGGCATGCTGGAACCGCTCGGGGTGGAACTGCCCGAGACTGGCAAGCCGATTTCGCCCTCGACATGGCGTCCAGTTAACACAATGACGATCGGATTCGGTCACGGAATCGCCGTAAGCCCGTTGCATCTGGTGAACGGCGTGGCGGCCACGGTCAATGGCGGAATGCTGTACCGGCCCACGGTGGTCGCGGCGGAACATCGCGAAGGGGACCATGCACCGCGACGCGTGTTCAAGGAACGGACAACGGAAGACATTCGCAAATTGATGCGGTTGACGGTCGAAAACGGCACCGGGCGCAACGCCGACGCGGAAGGCTATGCGGTCGGTGGCAAGACGGGCACGGCGGAAAAGCCGGCGCGCAAGGGATACCAGGGCCAGCTTCTGCTGTCCTCCTTCGTCGGTGTCTTCCCGCTGAACGACCCGCGCTATGTGGTGCTGGCGCTGCTGGACGAGCCGAAAGGTAACAAATCGACCGCGGGTTACGCCACAGGCGGCTGGGTTGCGGCGCCGGTGGTGCGAAGGGTGGTCGAACGGCTGGGACCGATGATGGGCTTGCCGCCGGTGCGCGAGGATTCGCCGGGCATGCGGGAACTGGAACATTACGTTAAAGCGGAGGGGCGCAGGCTTGCGTCTTATTGAACTGACAGGTGAACGCGCATATAGCGCCGCCGAGATGGCCGGCGGAATTCCGCCCGACTCGGGGGGTGGGCCGGAGATCACGGCCCTGACCGCCGACAGCCGGACCGTGCGGCCGGGCGCGCTCTTCGCGGCGTTGCCCGGCTCGGTGCATGACGGGCGCGGCTTCATCGGCGCGGCGGTGGAGGCCGGCGCGGCCGCGATTCTGGCGCCCGAAGACACCCCTGCCGATGCCGTACCCGAAGGGGTCGCGCTGATCACCGACGCCAACCCGCGCCGCCGGCTCTCGCTGATGGCCGCCGAATTCTATGGCGCGCAGCCGACAACCATTGCCGCCGTCACCGGCACCAACGGCAAGACCTCGGTCGCAACCTTCCTGCGGCAGATCTGGCGGCATCTGGGACACCAGGCTGCGAGCATGGGAACGCTGGGCGTCTCGTCCGGTATTGCCGAACTGGATACGGGGCCGTCGCTGACCACGGCCGACCCGGTGACCCTGCATGAAACGATGGCGAATCTGGCCAGGGCCGGGATCGGTCACCTGGCCATGGAAGCGTCCAGCTACGGGCTGGACCAGTACCGACTGGACGGGGTGAAGCTGGCGGCCGGCGCGCTGACCAATATCTCGCGCGATCACATGGACTACCATGGCACGCCGGAAGCCTACCGCCGCGCCAAGCTGCGCCTTTTTGAGGATCTGTTGCCGGAGGGCGCCGCTGCGGTCGCCTGCTATGAGGAGCCTGACCAGGAGCGGGTTGCGGCAATTGCCGTGCGGCGCAGGCTGAATTTCATGACCTACGGAATCGAGGCCGGCGACATCCATTGCCCGAAGGCCGAGATCACCGGAACCGGCTGGAACCTTACCCTGTCGATCGCCGGCCAACGGATCGAAACCGAATTCCTGCTGCCGGGTCGTTTCCAGTTGCTGAACGCGCTCTGCGCGCTGGGACTCGCCATCGGCTG
>JBFFGY010000377.1:0-2397 GCA_041557215.1 Alphaproteobacteria bacterium | reverse complement strand
TATTCTCGTGCGTTCAGCGATCATCGCGACGATTACAACCGAAAGTATTGGCGTGTGCATTTAGGGTCAAAGGGGCGGCTGGGGCGTCCCGCCACGGAGCAACCGCTCCCAGCCGCCCCCTAAACGATTGGCGGGCGCTCAGTCGCTCCCAACGCCCTTGGCGGAAGAAGGTGTCCCTGCCTGTGAACCTTCTTTTGGATCTCCGAAACCTTCAGGATTTGCAGCTGGTTTTCCAGCGCTGCTAGATCGCTCACCTGCTCCGGGATTGTTGTTCACAGGGTTGACGAAATCCCGATCGTCCACGCCAGGATTATCATTTGCATGCGAAAGATGATCTCTCGCCATTGCAGCGGATGATGAAGCGGCCACTAGTCCGGCGACCGCCAAGGCAAATAGCGAAATACGACTCATAGATGTCTCCCAAGAATGTGTTGCTGTTCACACTTACCTGCACAGTCGGGACGCGATTATTCCGCAGGTCATGTTGAGACCGCTCGGATGGTATTAGTCACTTGGCGCCGTTCGGCCATTGGCAACTGCCTTCCGGTTATGGCTAAAAGCAGCCTTTCTGCGCGGCCTTCAAACATGACCGCTTTCAGGCGGTAAGCAGACATTCGGAGCCGCAGTATCCGCTTTACACTACATAGCGGACAGAATTTTGGTTGGCTCAGTTTGCTGATGCCGTTCCGGGCGCGGCGTTTGCGAATGTTTCCAGTAGGTAATCGATGAACACCCGGATGCGCGCGGACAGCAGAGTGCGGTGCACATAGATAGCATAGATCGACTGTTCGACTGTCTCGCAGCCGGGCAGCACGCGAACTAGCCGGCCGGCCTCGATTTCCGGCCGGGCGACGAAGTCGTGCGCCAGAGCGCAGCCGTATCCGGCGAGCGTCGCCCGAAGCTGCGCCCGATAGGCATCCAGGCCATAGTCTTCGGGCAGGCGGAATTCGACCATGCCTTCCGGCGTGCGCAGGGTCTGGACATGACCCCAGCTTCCGGTTGAAAGCTTGACCATGCGGTGCCGCGACAGATCGTCGAGCGATTCCGGGGCGCCGTGTTTTTCCACGTAATCGCAGGAGGCGACGAAGATCAGCCTGTAGTCGAAGACCTTGACGGCGGTCAGCGACGAGTCCGGCAGGCCGCCCACGCCGATGCGAAGGGCCACGTCCACATGCTCCGCCACCAGATCGACGGGTCTGTTGGCGATGCTGAGGTCCACGCTGACGGCGGGATACCGGTCAAGAAACGCTGGAATGGCCGGCGCCAGCATCTCGTTCCCGAAGGCCGGGGCCGAGCTGATCACGAGCCTGCCGCTGGGCGAGCCATGCCGCTCCTGCGTCACTCCCGCAGCGCATCGATCTCTTCCGGGATCGACTCGCTTCTCCGCAGGAAATCCTCGCCTTCCGGCGTCAGGGCGATCCGCCTTGTCGTCCTGTTAAACAGGCGGACGCCGAGATCCGTTTCCAGCTCGCTGACCAGCCGCGATATCGAGGGGGTGGACATCTTCATGGCGCGCGCGGCCGCCGTGAAGCTGCCGAGATGGGCGACTTCCGTCACCGCGCGCATGGCCTGAAGCATTTCCATGTGGTAATTATTATTTTACATTACAAAACAGTCAATGACAGAATAACCGTATTATCTCGCAAGACGAATATCTCTATCCTGGCGGCATATGGATTTCACAAGCCAGATGGAGGACCAAGGGATGTTCGAGTTCGACACAAGATACCGCCATAACGAGACCGGCAAGGCCCATCCGCAGGGCGGCGTGGCCCCCTCGCGCTACCAGGTTGCCAGGATGGCCTATCTGGAAAAACAGCGGCAGAACATGGTACGTTCACAGTCCGAAGAAAGCCGCGCCCTTGCCGGCCGGCTCAGTTCGATTTCAGGTAGACTGCTCGATTTCCTCGGCGCCGCCGCGGCGTCCATGACCGCCGCCCTCCGCCAGGACCGCGCCGCCTCGCAAAGGTAGGACGTTTCGACCCGCCCGCGGCCGCAGCATCCCGCCTAACTCGTTCCGCCGCCTCTGAACAATGCCGGTGCCGCTTACGCCTCGAAATGGGCATGGTTTTCCGAACAAGGCAAATGTCGCCTCTTGGCTATGAGCGGACCTGAACAGTCGCTTTAAATTTGGTCCGCTAATTCGCTCAGACTCGACCTCGGTCCGGTCCTGCTGGGATATACCGCGCCGGGCTAAAGCCTCATCCACCATCTCACCCAGGCCTCGCCATACCAGGATCAGCACCGCGCCAGCGGACTTCCAAAAATACTGGATGCGCCCATCAATGGTCCTGTTCATCTGACCCTTTTCTCTTCGAGGAAACGGATGCGTTCCTCGATCTCGACTGTCTCCACGGCGCGGCGATGTAATTCCATAACCGCGGCAACGGACTGGGC
>JBFFGY010000376.1:0-2406 GCA_041557215.1 Alphaproteobacteria bacterium | reverse complement strand
GGGTGTTGGCGTAGATTCGTTGCAGATTCTGGATGTAGCGCTCGATCAGCCCCAGGCAGCGACCGGAGGCGGTGTAGTCGGCATAGACCACCCGGCGCGGCCCGAAGGGGCCGTCGATCACCACATCGTCGCCGATCACCGAAGAGCGGATCTTGTCTATCAACGCTTCCGTACGGTCGTCGGTGAAAGCGCCGCCCGAGGCTTCCTGCTCTGCCGCTGCGTCCACGGGATGGAGCGCCTCTTCCAGGGCCCTGGCGATGTTGCGGTTGACCGCGCGAATGAATTTCAGGGACAGCGCCGACCCCTCGTCCAGCAGCCGCTCGAAATCTTCGGTCAGGATTTCCAGCAGTACCGCATCTTCGGCAATGGTGCAGGTGGCGCTGCGCGGCACATTGTCGATCAGGGACATCTCGCCGAACATGCGCCCGGGGCCGATCTGCGCCAGATGGATCGTCCGCTGGCCGGCGGTCCGCTTTACGGCGACCGCGCCCGACACGAGGATAAAGCATGACCGGCCGGTTTCTCCCGCCGTGACCACGTGGCGGCCGGCAGAAATGTGCCACTGGCGGGCAACACCCGCGACACGTCCGACTTCTTCGTTGGTGAATTCGCGAAAGAAGGACAGGAGGCGTAGGAAATCCAGCGTTTCGGCGCTTACCGGACCCGTCTCACCGTCGGGCTGCGGCTCGCTGCCCGCCCGCGGACTACGCAGCCGGGACAGGGAATCGTCCACGTCGCGAAGCGACGATGCCAGCAATCCTGCGATCCAGCGATGCACGGATATCGCCAGCGCCGGATCGTCGCGCTCGATGCGGGCAAGGGTTTCGCGATCCAGGCTGGCGCCGGGCCCGGCTTCCTGTGAAAACACATCGAGCAGATAATGGTCGCCCGCCACCAATGCCTCGGCGCCATGAGCTTCGCCATTCGGCAGGATGACCAGGTGCTGTGCAGCATCACCCCTGCGACAGAGCATCTGTCGAGTGGAACAATTGAAAGGCCGCGTATGTTCGAGCAGGCGGGAACTGTCCTGTTCGGACAACCCAACTATCCGCTCCGGTCTGGTTTCCTCCGCCTCACCCATTCCATGGTCTCCCGACACCGGCCCGTATGTCAGGCCGTATTATTTCGACTGGGCGCTAAGCCCTTTTTCTATTGTGCATATTAGGAATCGCGAAATAAAGAGTTTTGTCTACATACAGGCTGCGCCTTATAGGCTGGCGATATATTCGGCCATGCGTTCACGCATCGATGCATCGGGCAGACGGCCTCCCAGCGCCCCCATATTCTCTACCATGTGATCCACACGGCTGGTGGCGGGGATGGCGCAGGTGACGGAAGGGTGGGAGATAATGAATTTCAGGAAGAACTGCGCCCAGTTTGCGGCGCCGGCTTCCGCCGCCCAATCCGGCAGCGGGCGGCGCTCGAAGAGGTCGAAAAGCTGGCCGCCCCGGAAGGGCCTGTTGACGATCACCCCCAGGCCGCGTTCGGCCGCCAGCGGCAGCAGCCTGGATTCGGCCTCGCGGTCGATAATGTTGTAGGTGAACTGGACGAAATCGATAGGCTGTTCCGTCATTATCCGTTCCAGTTCGCCATGCCTTCGGCCGTGTGAGGTGGTGATGCCGATATAGCGGATCTTTCCGGCGGCTTTCCACTCAAGCAGGGTCTCCAGGTGAGTCTCCCAGTCGACCAGATTGTGGATCTGCATCAGGTCGAAACGGTCCACACCCCACAAATGGCGAGAATGTTGCATCTGGCTGATTCCCAGCGCCTGGCCCGGCGTCCAGACCTTGGTCGCCGAGAACAGCGAATCCGCGTTGCCGACCTTGCCCAGGCAGTAGCCTATCACGGCCTCCGACGAGCCGTACATTGGCGACGAATCGACGACCGCACCGCCCAGTTTGAAAAAAGCGGACAGCACCTTGGCGCGCTCGTCGCGCAGCCAGCTGTCGGTCCCGACATCGAAGGTCAGCCAGCTTCCCATCCCGATCGCCGGGACGCGTTCGCCGGTGGCCGGGATCGGTCGGGTGTGTCGCGAAGTCTGCGCGTCGGCAAAGTTCGGATACAGGGCCGCGGCCGCGGCCGAGATCACGAATGAACGGCGGGATATGGATAACGACTTGCGTTCCATGGGAAATCATATGGTGCGCGTGGGCGATTACGAAAACCCCGCCCGAGGTCGCGATTGTTGAGGCAGATCAATCGCCGGGGCAGGTAATGATGTTATTTTCCCGACCAAGGAAGGAAGAATTCTGGCGGGCGTTTCAGGGAGGCCTCTCCCGAACGCACAAACTCGGGAGAGCGATTTGCTATTTCAGGTAAGAATTCATGGCCGGGGCGGCCAGGGCGTCGTCACGGCGGCCGAAATGCTCTCGATAGCGGCATTTCTGGAAGGCGATCATGCCCAGG
>JBFFGY010000375.1:0-2444 GCA_041557215.1 Alphaproteobacteria bacterium | reverse complement strand
ATGTGGGCTTTCCGCCCAACTGGTAGGCAATAGTTGTCAACAGGCGATTAGATGACTGCACCGCCATATCACCCGTGTTTAGGACGGCGAAACAGCCCGTGCCATAGGTCGATTTCATCATGCCCGGGCTGAAGCAGGCCTGACCGATCGTCGCCGCCTGCTGGTCTCCCGCGATGCCGGCAATCCGGATCGGCGCGCCAAAAATACCGGCATCAGTCTCGCCGAAATCCGCGGCACTGTCCCGGACCTCCGGCAGCAGCGAGGCCGGAACGCGGAACAGGTCGAGGAGTTCGCCGCTCCAGCAGCCGCCATGGATATCGTATAGCAAGGTACGGCTGGCATTGTTGGCGTCGGTCGCATGCACCCGGCCGCCGGTCAGCCGCCACAGCAGGAAGGAGTCCACGGTGCCGAAAGCCAGCCTGCCGGCAGCGGACGCCTCGCGCGCACCATCCACATTGTCGAGTATCCAGGCGAGCTTGGTGCCGGAAAAATAGGGATCGAGAAGCAGGCCGGTCTTGGCGGAAACAAGTGGCTCTACCCCTGTCAGTTTCAGGCCCGCGCAAATGTCGGCCGTACGCCGGTCCTGCCAGACGATGGCGCGATGGATCGGATTGCCTGTCTCCCGGTCCCAGACCAGCGTGGTCTCGCGCTGGTTTGTAATGCCGATTGCGGCGACATCCTTCGCCGCGGCACCCACTTTTCCCATGGCACCGCGGCAGGTGGCCAGGGTCGTATCCCAGATATCCTCGGGTTCGTGCTCGACCCAGCCGGAACGGGGAAAATGCTGCTCGAACTCCTGCTGGTCAAAGGCGGCAATCTGGAAGTCCCGATCGAACAATATGGCCCGGGACGAGGTCGTCCCCTGGTCAATCGCCATTACGTAATCCGCCATCCCAGGCCTCCATCCTCCGGGTCAGGTTGCCGAGCCGGCAATTGCCTCCCGGTTTCCCGCCAGCCATTCCTGCAGGCGTCCGGCTTCTGCCGCCGTCAGCCTCAGCCCCAGTTTGCTGCGCCGCCACAGGATATCTTCCGCCGTCACAGCCCATTCCGCCCGCAGCAGATATTCGACCTCACTCTGCCAGAGTCCGCCGCCGAAATGAATCCCCTGATCGACTGCCAGTATCTTCGAAGCCTCGGTACCGTAGGCGCGGGCCAATCGCCACACCAGACCGGCGTCCGCCTCGCGGTGGTCGCGCATCAAGTCTGCTGCCAGTTCATGGAAGCCACTAACCGGAAAATCCCCGCCTGGCAGCGACGCATTCGGCGTCCATGGTCCCCCGGCGCCATTCAGCCAAGGCGCCAGCTTTGCCAGCGCCTCCTCGGCCAGATGGCGATAGGTCGTTATCTTGCCGCCGAAGATATTAAGCATTGGCGGCTCGCCTTCGTCACCATCCAGTTCCAGCACGTAGTCGCGTGTCGCCGCCTGCGCCGCGCTGGTTCCGTCGTCATAGAGCGGCCGCACCCCCGAATAGGTCCAGACCACATCGGCCGGCCGTATCGGTTTCGCGAAATATTCGCTGGCCGCCTCGCAGAGATAGGCGATCTCTTCGTCGGACGCGGCGGCGGTGGCGGGATCGCCCTGGAAATCGACATCCGTGGTGCCGATCAGGGTAAAGTCGCCTTCGTAGGGTATCGCGAAAATGATACGGCGGTCCGCATTCTGGAAGATATAGGCGCGGTCATGGTCGAATATGCGCGGCACCACGATATGGCTGCCCTTCACCAGCCGCATATGGGCGCGCGCGTCCGAAACCACCCGATGCGCGATAATATCGGCGATCCAGGGCCCGGCCGCATTGACAAGCAGTCGCGCCGCAACGGTTTCGCGGCTGCCCGTCAGTTTGTTTTCAACCTCGATATGCCACAATCCATCGCGGCGGCTTGCCATAAGGACTTCGGTGCGTGTCCTCACGTCCGCGCCCAGGCGCGCCGCATCGACCGCGTTCAGCACCACAAGACGCGCATCGTCCACCCAGCAATCCGAATATTCGAACGCCTTCCTGAATCCGGGCTTCAAAGGCTCACCGGCGGGATCGCGGCGCAGGTCGACCGATCGGCAGGGCGCCAGGATCTTGCGTCCCCCGAGATGGTCGTAAAGGAACAATCCAAGACGGATCAGCCAGGCGGGCCGCAACCCCTCCAGATGGGGCAGCACAAAACGCATGGGCCATATGATATGCGGCGCCGCCGACAGCAGGACTTCGCGTTCGATAAGCGCCTCGCGGACCAGTTTGAACTCGTAATATTCGAGATAGCGCAAACCGCCATGAATCAGTTTGGTCGAGGACGAGGAAGTACCGCTGGCGAGGTCACCCTGTTCTGCAAGAAAGACGGAAAGACCGCGCCCGGCCGCATCGCGCGCGATGCCGCAGCCATTGACGCCCCCCCCGATGACGGCGATGTCATAGGGCCTGTCGCTCACATTCTCTCCCGAAGTGACGGCT
>JBFFGY010000374.1:0-2447 GCA_041557215.1 Alphaproteobacteria bacterium | reverse complement strand
TGAATACCTCACCAGTGGCCAACGCCGCGTTAATCAATTCCATGATCCCAATATTTATCGTTATCCTCTCCTGGGTGGGTTTCAGACGGAGGATATCCCTCGTCCAGGGCATCGGCATTGTCTGCCGAGACCTTGCGCGCGGCGCGCGCCAGCCGTTGCCGTTCTTCCCGGTCTCCCAGCAAATCCGCCACGGCCCGTGTCAGCCCCTCTTCGTCTTCGAAGGCCAGCGCTGCCCCGGACGCCGCCAGATCCGCCGAAACAGTACGGAAGTTCGACATGTCGGGGCCGTGGATGATCGCGCAATCCAGCTGCGCGGCTTCCAGTGGGTTGTGACCGCCCAGGCTGCCCGTGCTGCCGCCGATGAAGGCAATCTCCGCCAGACGATAGAACAACCCCAGTTCGCCCAGCGTATCGGCCAGATACATATCGCAGTCTGAATGCGCCTGTTCGCCCAGGCTGCGGCGGGCCACCGACAGGCCACGCACGGCCAGCATCGCGGCGATCTCTCCGCCCCGGTTCGGGTGGCGCGGCACGATAACGGTCAACAGCCCCGGTTTCGCATCCCGCAACGCCAGATGCACGGAAGCCGCCAGATCCTCCTCACCCGGATGGGTGCTGGCGGCGAGCCAAAGCGGCCGCTCGCCGACAGCCGCGCGCAGGTCCGCCAGCGCAGCCTCCTCCACCGGCAGCGGCGCGGCGGAATATTTCAGATTGCCCAGATAGTCGCACCGTGGTGCACCCAGCGCGGCGAACCTCTCGCGGTCGCGGTCGGTCTGGCCGAGGCAGAGCACGAAGTTCTGCAACAGGCCGCGCGACATGGCGAGCGATTTGCGCCAGCGCTCGAAGGAACGGGCGGACAGGCGCCCGTTGACCAGCACCAGGGGGCAGCCGCGCGCCGCCGTTTCCAGGATCAGGTTCGGCCAGATTTCCGATTCCACGAACAGCGCCAGGTCGGGCCGCCAATGGTCGAGGAAACGCCGCACCCAGCGTCCGACATCGACCGGGACATACTGGTGGATGGCCCGGTCGGGCAGCCGCTTTTCCAGCATGGCGGCGGAGGTAACCGTACCACTGGTCACCAGCATGTTCATGCCCGGTCGCATCGAAAGCAGACGGCTGATCAGGGCCAGTGCCGATTGCGCCTCGCCGACGCTGGCCGCGTGCAGCCAGACCAGCGGCCCGGCCGGCCGCTGGGCCGAGGCGATACCGCGCCGTTCCGCCATGCGCATCGGGTCTTCCTTGCCGCGTCGCGCGCGCAGGCGAAGATAGAACCGAACCAGCGGCTCGGCGACCGCCGTCGCGCTACGATAGAGCTTCAGGCCCATGCTCGCCCCCCTGCCCGGTCAGGCCCGCGCCGCGCCGGCGGCCTGCGGATCCGCCGGTTCGATACGCGGCTGACCCATCATTCCGTCGGCGCGGTCGGCCAGGGCGTTCATGGCCTCTTCGACCTCAAGGCGTTTGGCCTCCATCGTCTCGGCGTCGGCATCGCGCGGCACATATATCGGATCGCCCCACAGGAAAACGCCGCGCGAAAAAGGCAGGACCACGATGAAGCGGTCCCAGCTATTGACGACGCACCGCCGCCGCGCCGAATAGGTGGTCGGCACCACCGGCGCACCCGACAGCCGCGCCAGGGCGATGGTACCCTCGCTGACCCGCATACGGGGCCCTCGCGGTCCATCAGGCGTAATGCCGACCACGCCGCCTTCGCGCATCAGCTTGATCAGCCGGCGCGTCGCCTGGGCCCCGCCCTTGCTGGCCGACCCAACCACCGTATCGATGCCGAAATACTTCACGGTCTGCGAAATCAGCCGCCCGTCGCGGTGTCCGGATATCAGCATGTTGGTCAGGTCGGTTCGGCGCCAGCAATAGGGCATCATCAGGATTCGCCCGTGCCAGAAGGACAGGATGAAGGGCTTGCCCTCCTTGCGGAAAGATTCGGGGATGTCCTCGCGCTCGATATGCCAGCGGCCGGTCCAGCGGACCAAACGGATATAGGCCGCGCCGACGAAACAGGCGACCGACATGGCTGCATCACTGCGCAGTATTTTCTTGCCGAGTTGTTTCATTCCGCTGCGGATTCATCGGGAGCATCTTCGCTGAACTGCATTCGGCTGAGGCGGGCATATAGGCCTTCGCCGGCCGAGAGTTCCGCATGGGTACCGGATTCGACGATCCGCCCGCCGTCGAAAACATGGATGATGTCGGCATCGACGATGGTGGACAGGCGGTGCGCGATCACGATGGTAGTGCGGCCCTCCATCAGGCGCTTCAACGCGGTCTGTACCTTGCGTTCGGATTCCGTATCCAGCGCCGAGGTCGCCTCGTCGAACAGCAGGATCGGCGCGTTCTTCAGCATCGCGCGGGCAATCGACAGGCGCTGGCGCTGGCCGCCCGACAGGATCACGCCGCGCTCGCCGACCACCGTGTCGTAGCCGCTGGGCAGA
>JBFFGY010000373.1:0-2448 GCA_041557215.1 Alphaproteobacteria bacterium | reverse complement strand
CGGCCGGGCGCTGGCGCGAGATCGGCATGACCCGCGAGGATGCCGCCGCCGATACCCCATCCGGCCGCATCGCGACGCCGGAAGACGTGGCCGCGACCATCCTGTTCCTCTCCAGCCCGGGTGCGCGCCACATCAACGGCCAGGCGATCCCCGTGGATGGCGGCGAGAGCGCGTAAGTTTACGATACGCGCCGCAATGCCGCCGTCATGATGCCGGCGCCGATCAGGATGCCTCCTCCCGCCCGGTTCATAGCGCGAAGCAGGCCGGGCGAGCGCATCTGATTGCGCATGGCGGACGCCAGGGCGGCATAGGTCGTGATATTGACAAAGGCCAAAGTCAGGAATGTGAGGCCGAGAATGAACAACTGCGGGATGATCGGCGCCAATCGGGCAACGAACTGCGGCATGAAGGCAACAAAGAAGGCTATGCTCTTGGGGTTCAGCGCAGTTACGTAGAAGGCATGCGCGGTGAGCGCCCATCGGCGGATATCCGTGGGCTTCGGCTCATCGTCAAGGGTTGGCTCCGTGCGCCACATCCGAATACCCAGAAAGACGAGATAAGCCGCACCAGCCCATTTCAAAACTGCGAAAGCCGACGCCGAAGCGGCAAGCAGGGCGCCCAGACCCGCCAGAGACGCCACCATCGCCACCGCATCGCCCAGCACCACGCCCGGGACGGTCCACCAGCCAGTCCGCCCGCCACTGGAAATAGCGTAGCCGGTGACCAGAAGTACGGTCGGACCCGGAATCATGAGCAGAACCGTCGTTGCGGCGACATATGCAATCCAGATTTCTAGAGGCACGAGAGTTTCCTCTATTTTGGGGCGCCAGCGAACGAGTGAGCCATAACCGTAATCTCCCGGCAAGCAGAAGAGCAATCGGTCCGATGTCTTCATTTCAATGGCTTACGGTATCGGTGGCGGTATCTTTATCAGAGTTGCGTGTGTTATTCTGGCCCAACGGGAATACGGAAACTGGCGGCATGGGCAGCGAAGGGCTGGATCGTAAATCATACAGCGAATTCGAGCTGCGGCAGATACTGGAAGGCTCGTCGCAGGGCTTCATTGTGCATCGCGCCGGGATGCCGCTGTACGCCAACAACGAAATGGCGAAGATGGTCGGGCTGGAAACGGCCGAGGAACTTCTTGCCTATCCCAATGTGATGATCTTCATCCATCCCGACGATGTCGGCTTCGTGGCCGAGAACGTGCGGGCCAGGCTCTCGGGCATGGATGCGCCGGATGATTACGAATTCCGCCTTGTCCATATCGACGGCACAAGTTTCTGGGTCGATTGCCGCGCCAGCCGCGTGGATTGGGACGGCGAGCCGGCCCTGCTGGCCGCGTTTTTCGATATCGACGCCCGCAAGCAGGCCGAAATCGCGCGCCGGGAAACCGAGAACCTTTTCACCAAGGTCTTCCAGATCAGCCCCGATGTCATCACCCTCAGCCGCCTGAAGGACGGTGCGATCGTAAACGTAAATGACAGTTTCTGCCGCACCCTGGGCTATGAACGCGACGAAGTGGTAGGGCGCCTGGTGGCCGATCTCGGCATCTGGGCGGAGGAAGGTTTCCGTGAGCGGCTGATCGGAGTCCTGCGCGAGAAAGGCGGGGTCCGGGATATCGAAACCAGGGTCTGCACCGCCTCCGGCGCCCATATCGATGTTTCTTTCTCGGCCGAACTGTTGCGATTTGGCGAGGAAGATCTCTTGCTGGTGGTTGGCCGCGATATCACCGAACGCAAGCAGCTTGAAACCGGTCTTCGCGAAGCCAAGGACCAAGCCGAGCGGGCGGCGTGGGCGCGGTCGGCATTCCTGGCGACCATGAGCCACGAAATCCGTACCC
Organism: Alphaproteobacteria bacterium; assembly: GCA_041557215.1. Lineage (GTDB taxonomy): Bacteria > Pseudomonadota > Alphaproteobacteria > UBA8366 > JADFVY01 > JADFVY01. The sequence continues at coordinate 605 of JBFFGY010000373.1, read as the reverse complement.
CGATGAACGGCATCATCGGCATGGCCCAGCTGCTGCAGGCGGCGGGCCTGGACCCGCGGCAGAGCGAAAAGGTTGAAGTTATCCGTCAGTCCGGTACGGCATTGATGTCGCTGCTGAACGATATCCTCGATTTTTCGAAGCTGGAAGGCGGCAAGATGTCGATTACGCCAGTCGAATTCGACGTCCGGGAACTGGTCGGCAGTGTCGGCAATCTCATGATGCCCCTTGCGCATGACAAGGGCCTGGATCTGTCGGTAAAGATCGACGACACAATCCCGACGGCGCTGATCGGGGATCCGTCGCGCCTTCGCCAGGTGCTACTCAATCTTGTCGGCAACGCCATCAAATTTACCTCGGTCGGTGGCATCGAACTCGGTGCGCGTTTGCAGGACAAGCGGGCCGCGGTTCCCAAGGTCCGGTTCTGGATCGCCGATACGGGGCCGGGAATTCCCAAAAAGGCCCAGAAGCGTCTGTTCGAGGATTTCACCCAACTGGATGGCCAGTCACCGGGTGTCGGTCTGGGGCTTTCCATTTGCCGTCGTCTGGCGGAACTGATGGGCGGTTCAATCAATGTTTCCAGCAGTCCGGGCAAAGGCGCCGAATTT
>JBFFGY010000372.1:0-2464 GCA_041557215.1 Alphaproteobacteria bacterium | reverse complement strand
GCGCAATTCAGACGCCATCGTTTCCGTTCCCCGCGCCATCCGACCCGTCCCCGGCTTCGAGTATCCTGCTTTCTCCCAATTCGACATCTTTTCGAAACGCCAGAAATCTCTTTTCGCTCTCATCGCCCGGGTTATCAGCGGTATAACGTGCGGTAGCCACTAATTCTTCCCTTCGCCGCCCCTGAAAAATCAGCGCCAGCACCTCGCGCAGACCAATACGCGCGTCCTCCACCAGGGCTCCCCGGCGGGCGAACGCGGCATGGACCATGACGTCTTCGGCGCACAGCGCCCCTATCAGGGGGGCAAAGCCTTCCTGTGAGAGGTGGCGTTTCAGTGTCTCCGAGTCAAGGTCCGGGTCGGCAGCAAGCTGTTGTTGTAGCGCTTGCAGGAATTTGTCAAGATCGGGTTCGAATTCGGCATGGGACAATAAGTCGCTGAATTCGTCGGCCAGTTCGGGATGAGCCAGTAGAGTCGCCAGCACCACCTGCTGGCCCCGGCGCTGCAGAATCGCCTTGTTGACCAGGGCACGTCCGCCGACTGCCGCCGGTGGCACAATGCGGCTTCCGGGTCTTGGCGCCGGCCGGCGCACAGCCCGGAAATGATTCCAAAGGCGCTCGCGAAATGACGATCGGTAATGGGATTGCACCGTTTCGTCGGCGATCTGACGCGCCCTGGCATCCAGCCGCCGCTGCAGGTCGGCCTTGCGTTCCGGCGTGTCCACCGGGCGCAATCCCAGCTCAAGATCCCACAGCAGGTCGGACAGCGGTTTTGCCCCGTCCAGTACCTGGCGCATGGCAGCCGCCCCGCCGGAAGAAATCAGATCGTCGGGATCCTGGCCGGCTGGCAACATTGCAAATCTCAGGGACTTGCCCGGATGGAGTAGCGGCAGGCAGCGGTCGGCGGCCCTGGCCGCGGCCCGCCCGCCGGCCTGGTCTCCGTCGAAACAAAGGGTGGGTTCGTTGGCAAGCTTCCACAGGGCGGCGATCTGGTCCTCGGTCAGGGCTGTACCCAGCGGCGCAACCGCCCCGTGGAACCCGGCACGGTCCAGCGCGATGACGTCCATATAGCCCTCGGCGACGATCAGCGCTGCGCCGTCATGCACTGCGGGGGCCGCGAGGTTCAAATTGTAAAGCATGCGGCCCTTGTGGAAGAGCGGCGTCTCCGGCGAATTCAGATATTTCGCGCCGTCGCCCTGCAAAATGCGGCCGCCGAAGGCCACCACGCGCCCCTTGCGGTCGGCGATCGGGAAAATCACCCGGCCCCGGAAACGGTCGTAGGTGGCTCGGCCGTCGTCGGGCCGTCCCAGCAATCCTGCCTCAACCAGGATGTCCTCGGAAAATCCCTGGGCCATCAACGCCTTTTTCAGGGCGTCGCCCGCATCCGGCGCAAAGCCGAGTCGGAAGTGGGCAATGGTCGTATCGTCCAGTCCCCGGTTGGTGAGATAGGCGAGCGCCGCCTTGCCCGAGTCGGTCCGCAGTTGCGCCGAAAACCATTTTGCCGCGGCCTCTACCGCTTCGGCCAGCCCCACCCGTTTCTTCTGCTGCTCGCGTTCCTCAGGCGTTTCCTCTGGCATGGCCAGGCCCGCCTGGGCGGCCAGTTGCTCCACCGCCTCGGGGAAACTCAGATTCTCGGCATTCTGGACAAAGGAAAAAATGTCCCCATGCGCCCCACAGCCGAAGCAGTGGTAAAAGCCCTTGTCCTCGTTTACCGTAAAGGACGGCGTCTTTTCGTTATGGAACGGGCAGAGCCCCGAATGCTCGCGTCCCTTGCGCACCAGCTTGACCCGCCGGCCGACGATATCCGCCAGGCCGACCCGGTCGCGGATGTCGTCAAGAAATCGCGGCGGGAACGCCATCGGTGGTTGCTCCAGATCAAGGGCCGCCGGCCCGGTCTATGTCAATCCTGCTCAGCCAGACAGGAGTTTCTTGGCGACCGCGCCCGCCTTGGCGAAGTCCATCTGGCCGGCATATTTCTCGCGCAGGGCCGCCATTACCTTGCCCATTTCCTTCAGGCTGCCGGCGCCCTCGGCTTCGATCGCCTTGGCAACGGCCGCCTCGATCGTCGCATCGTCCATCTGAGCGGGCAGGAAGCTCTCGATAACGTTGATTTCCCCTTCTTCCCGCTGGGCAAGCTCTTCGCGGCCGCCCTTCCTGTACATCTCGATGCTTTCGCGCCGCTGCTTGATCATGGTTTGCAGCATGGAAAGGATCTCGTCCTCTGCGATGCCATCGTTCTGGCCCTTGGAACGGGCCGCAATGTCGCGATCCTTCAGCGCAGCCATGATCAGCCGCAAGGTTGCGGTCGCCTGCTGGTTCTTGGCAAGCATCGATTTTTTCAGTTCTTCGTTCAAACGTTCGCGCAGCATGGTCTCAACCTGTATTGCGGGGGCGCACGCCAACGGCGCGCGAACCGCCCGAATATGGAATCAATAATGTTTAATATCAGTGCCGTTGCGGCTCTGTCT
>JBFFGY010000371.1:0-2493 GCA_041557215.1 Alphaproteobacteria bacterium | reverse complement strand
GGGGCCGGTTTGCCAGACCGGTCCCGCAAATTTTATCTTTCTTCGATTGGTCCGGCTCTTGCGTTCATGGTAATTTAACGATGGAAAACGTTGGGTGGACGTTATGAATATCCAGACATTAAAGAACACGCTCGGCCGGGCGGAGCCGCCGGTCGGATTGACGCCGCCTTTCCAGGCGCTGTGGCATCAGGCCAGGGGGCAGTGGGAAGAGGCGCATCGCCTGGTGCAGGACGACAGGAGCGAGAGCGGCGCCTGGGTCCATGCCTTTCTTCATCGGGTAGAGGGTGATTCCTCGAATGCGAATTACTGGTATGCCATCGCCGGCCGGCCGCATTACACCGGGTCGCTGTCGTCGGAATGGCAGGAAATAGCCGGCCACCTTCTGGAGGCGCTGGCGGAACCGGTTCTTGAGGTGGATCATTGAAGCCGATGGCCGGTTGCCCCATGCTGCCGGGACATGAGCGAACAGGTCCATCCGGCGCTCAAACGGCGCCTTAATTTACCGCTGCTGATTTTCTATGGGCTGGGCACCACCATCGGTGCCGGCATTTTCGTGCTGGTCGGAAAGGTCGCGGGGCGTGCCGGCATGGAGGCGCCGGTTTCATTCCTGGTCGCGTCCCTTCTGGCTGGTTTTACTGCCTTCAGCTTCGCCGAACTGGTCGCGCGCTATCCACGCAGCGCCGGTGAAGCGCTCTATGTTCGCGAAGGGTTTCGCTCGCATCGAATGGCCTTGATCGTCGGCCTGATGGTGGCGATGTCAGGTATCGTCTCGTCGGCCACTATCATCAACGGTTCGGTCGGCTATGTGGAAGAGTTCATAGCCCTTCCCCATGCGCTGGGCATTGTCCTGTTTCTGTGCCTGCTGACCGCCCTGGCGCTCTGGGGCATCGGTGAGTCGGTCACCGCCGCGGCACTCTTCACAATTCTGGAAATTGGCGGCTTGCTGCTGGTGATCTGGGTAGCCAGGCGCAGCCTCGCCGATCTGCCGGCGCGCGGCCATGAATTGATGCCGCCGCTGGATACCGCAGCGTGGTCCGGCATCATCGCGGGCGCGATGCTGGCGTTTTATGCTTTCCTGGGTTTCGAGGACCTGGTCAATGTTGCCGAGGAGGCAAAGGACGTCACCCGCACCATGCCGGCCGCCATCATTCTCACCCTGGTGATAACCATCCTGCTCTATGTCGCGGTGTCCACGGTTTCGGTCCTCACCGTGCCGGTCACGGAACTGGCGGGGAGCGACGCCCCCCTGGCCCTGGTTTACGAGCGCGCCTCCGGTGGACCGGCGACCGCCATTACCGGAATCGCCATCTTCGCCGTGTTGAACGGCGCGCTGATCCAGATCATCATGGCATCGCGGGTGATATACGGCCTGGCCGACCAGGGCGAACTACCCCGTCGCCTGGCCTATGTAAACGCACGCACCCGCACACCCGTTGCCGCGACATTGCTGGTGGCGGGAATTATCCTGGTGCTGGCCCTGCTGGTGCCGCTGGAACGGCTGGCGGAAGTAACGTCGACGATCGTCCTGATTGTCTTCGCACTCGTCAATCTGGCGCTGTTGGCGATCAAACGGCGGGGAACCCCGGCGCCGGAAGGCATGCGGGTCTGGCCATCATGGGTTCCCGCCATCGGCTTCGTTGCCAGCGCCGGTTTCCTGGTCCTGAGGATGCTTTAGGGCGAGGTGGCGGAAGGCGTCCACCACCTGTTCATAGATATCGCGCTTGAAGCCGACCACCAGGTCCGGCAGGCGGTCAATCTCCTCCCACCGCCAGGCTTCGAATTCCCGGTGATGACGGTCGAGGTCGATATCCTCGTCGCGGCCGGTGAAGCGCAGGGCGAACCAGCGCTGCATCTGGCCGCGATAGCGCCCGTCCCAGATCTTGCGGGAAATCTCCGCCGGCAGGTCATATTTCAGCCAGTCCGGATGTTCGCCGATGATTTCTGCCCTGTCTGTGCCGATTTCCTCATGCAGTTCGCGCAAGGCAGCCTCGCGGGGGCTTTCGCCCTCGTCGATTCCGCCCTGCGGCATCTGCCAGTGGTCGCCCGGCGTATCGACCCTGTTGCCGACCCAGACGCGCCCGTCCGGGCCGAACAGCATCAGGCCGACACAGGGCCGCCAGGGGCGCGAGTCTTCCCTGTCTGTCACGCCGCCATCAGTTCTCCAGCCGCTTCGACAAGGCGATGCCGTGGATCAGGTCGATTGCGCGGGTCAACTGGTAATCCTCCGGCTTCTCCTGCTCCTGCTCGGCCTCGTCCTTTTTCTCCTGCTCCGTCTTGCCAGCATCATTGTCCAGCGCACCGCGCAAATCCGCCTCGCTGCGCCCGATACCGTCGAGATATTCAAGCTTCGCCTGGCGCACCTCGATATCCGGCTCGATGCCCTTGGCCTGTATCGACCGGCCCGACGGGGTGTAATAGCGCTGCGTGGTCAGTTTCATGGCGCCGTCGCGGCCCAGCGGGATAATGGTCTGCACCGATCCCTTGCCGAAGGTC
>JBFFGY010000370.1:0-2497 GCA_041557215.1 Alphaproteobacteria bacterium | reverse complement strand
TGGTGGAATGTGCAAAGCTGGGCCGCGAAATTTTTTCCCAGAAGGCTTTTACCGACTACCGCAGCGGCGAGATTTTTCCCGGCGAGGACACGCAATCCGACGAAGACCTGCTGGCTTTCGTCCGGCGCCGGGCCGAAACCATCTACCACCCCATCGGAACCTGCAGGATGGGCACCGACGCCGCGGCGGTGGTTGACCCGGAACTGAAGGTACACGGCATCGACGGGCTGCGGGTGGTCGACGCTTCGATCATGCCGACCCTGGTTTCCGGCAACACCAATGCGCCGACCATCATGATCGCGGAGAAATGCGCGGCTTCAATGCGCTAGGGCGAATATCAGGACTCGCCAGCGCGGCCCGCTCGCGGGAACATGGGCATGGGCACGTGCAACAGCGCACAGGCCGCGCGCATCAATTCAAGCTCCGCCACCACCAGCTCGTCATCGGCCATAACCGTATCGATCATGGCGTGGACCAGTGTTTTCTTGTCCTCGTTCCGCAAGGCGTCGAGTTTCTTCATGGCCGCATCAATGGCTTCGATCCATGGGCCGGTTTCAGGCATTGCGGCGGGGTCGCGCGCGGTGACCCGTTTGAATCCGCGCGCGTACGCGGCAAACGCCCGTTCGGGATCGCGCTGTCCGTGAGCCGCCAGTATTGCCAGCACCGTTGCCGCCTCCCCTTCGAGCGCGGTGAGGCGCTTGCGGCCGGCGGTGCGGACACTGTGCGGGTTCATCGCTTCCGCAAGGTATTGCGAAACCACGCGCGCCAGCAGGAATTCGAAAACATCGATCTCACCATCCGTGATGATCAGCCTGGTGATCGTCTCCATCAACTTGCTGAGGAACTCCGGCGGATGGCGCTTCAGTGACGGCAGCGCCACTTCCATCAGCGGCAGGCGCTGCTCGGGATCTGGCGCCGGTGCGGCCTTCAGCAGGCCGCGGACGCGCGTTTCGCTGTCGCTGCCCATACGCCGGGCGATAGTCAGGAGTTGCTGCTCCCGAATGTCCGCGTCCCTGTCCAGCAGGGTATAAAACAGCACCTCCGGCGCCCAGTCCACGGCATGGGCGGCCCGCCTGATTTGCTGGGGGATCGAGGCGGTGACGGCTGCAGCCAGCAGGAGCCGGTCCCATTGTGGATTGCCGATTTCCTGCATGATCTGCCCGGCATCGAACATGCCGGGCCGGACTTTTTCGTGTTCCACGCTGGCCCTGGCCGCGCGCTCGGCAGCGCTTTTCCGCTCGCGCCGGATTCGCTCGCCAAGGGATTTGAGATCTGCCTCACGAAAGCTTCCGTCGATCCTCTGGATCCGGGTCAGCAACGGCGGGTGCGTGGCGAACAGGTGCATCTTCTGCCCGGCGCCAAACAGCATGTGCCCGACCTCCTCGGTATCGGCGTTCAGGTATGACGCATCGCTGTAGACGGCGATTTTCTGCAGGGCGCCGCCGATACCGTCGGGGTCACGGGTGAACTGCACCGCCGAAGCATCGGCCAGGAACTCCCGCTGCCGGGACACCGCGGCCTTGATCCAGCGGCCGAAAAACAGGCCGATATAACCAACCACCATCAGCGCGAGCGCCACCATGATAATCGCCGCGCCGCTGCTGTCGCGGGAGCGGCCCATGTAACGCGCGTGAAACAGCACCTTGCGGCCGACCAAGGCCAGCAGCAGGATTCCAAACAGCGCGCCCATCAGGCGAATGTTCAGCCGCATGTCTCCATTGAAGATATGGCTGAACTCGTGCGCGATGACACCCTGCAATTCGCTGCGGGTGAGTTTTTCCATGGCGCCCCGGGTGACGGCAATTGCCGCGTCGGTGGGCGTGAACCCGGCCGCAAATGCATTGATACCGGATTCCTGTTCCAGCACGTAAACTTCGGGAACCGGGACTCCCGAGGCCAGGGCGATCTCCTCGACCACGTTTCGCAGCCGCCGACGCAGCGGATCGCGGGAATCAGCATCAACCAGGGTTCCGCCCAGGTCCCGCGCCACCTTGCCGCCACCGTCCTTGAGCGCGGCGATTCTGAACAGGCTGGCCAATCCCACCACCGAGACCGTGGCCACGCTGCCGCCAATCAGCAACGGCATGTTCGCCGCCATGCCTGCGGGAGAAAGCGGGGTCATGCCCTCGTGCAGTCCGGACATGCCGAAGCCGACCAGCAGGGCCAAATCGATTGCCGCCACGATGACCAGCACGGCCAGCAGGAAAAGAACCACCAGCCAGCGAGTCTGGCGCCGGGCGTGGTCCTGTTGTTCGAAAAAATTCACCGGGTCGGTCCCGGGGCCTCACTTACCCGCAACCCGGATCACCTTCAAAAGGAAACTTCCGGGACTTCGCGTTTGGCTTCGTCTTCGATTTCCAGCAATTCGGCCGGCCCGAAACTGAACCAGCCGGCAAAGAAATTGTTCGGGAAAGACTCGCGCAGCGTGTTGTATTCCATGACGGAATCGTTATACGCCTGGCGCGCGAAGGCAACCTTGTTCTCGGTGGTGGTCAGC
>JBFFGY010000369.1:0-2519 GCA_041557215.1 Alphaproteobacteria bacterium | reverse complement strand
CCTGCGCGGGTATTCGGTCGCGCGGCGACCGCTTCAGCATGGGGAACGAGGTAAACGCGAGGAATATTGCGAAGGCAAGATGTATGGACCGGGTATGGGTATCGTTGAGTAGCGGAATGTAGTTGGCGAACATGAAAGGAAGTGGCGAAGCAATCCATAGCTGGAACAGCGACCAGGCCATCGGCACAAAAATCAGCACGTTACGCGAGAATCGGCCAGTAGGCTGCCGTGCGCCAGTATCGGTCTGGGCTACCAGTTCCCGGGCCTGTTGTACGGTCTGCGGGTTTTTCGTCACCCTGTTTCCCCCTGTTGTGCGCTTGCGGCCGATCGGCCGGCAATTAGTTAATCAGGCCACTTTCCCGATAGTAGCGTTCAGCCCCCGCGTGAAGCGGCGCGGTAAGCCCCTCCCGGATCATGCGCGCCGAAACCAGCTGCCCGAATGCCGGATACATCCGGCGGAATTTGTCCAGATTTTCGAATACGGCCTTAACGATGGAATAGGCCATTTCCTCGTCCATATCCTTATGCACCACGACGGTGGCGCGCACGCCGAAAGTTCGGGCCGGCCTGTCATTGCCTTTGTAAAGGCCGCCCGGGATCGTCATGTAGGAATAATATGGGTTAAGCGCGACCAGCTGGTCGACTTGCGGCCCCTCGACATTGACGATTACGGCGTCGCAAACATCCGTCGCGTTGGCAATCGATTTGTTTGGATGGCCGACCACATAGACCATCGCCTCGATCTGGCCGTGACACAGCGCCAGCGACTGTTGCGATGCCGGCAATTCCCCGGCCAGCGCAAAACTTTTAGGGGTCCAGCCCATGGCCTTCATCACCACTTCCATCGTCGCCCGCTGCCCCGAACCCGGATTGCCGAGATTGACGCGGCGGCCTTCCAGGTCGGCAAGCGATCGGATTCCGGAATCGCGGCGCGCGACCAGCGTAAAAGGTTCGCCATGCACGGAAAACAGGCTGCGGAGATTCTCATATCCGACATCGACGAATTCCAGTCCGCCGGTTCGCCGGTAGGCGTTATATTGTACGTCGGACTGAATGACCCCGACCTCGAATGCATAGTCTCGGACACTATCCATATTGAACAGGGAGCCTGCGGTCGGAACCGCCGAACATTTCACCCCCTCGACACTCTGGTTCACCAGGCCGCAGATGCCGCGCCCGACCTGGAAATAAACCCCGTAGATACTGCCAGTGCCGACAACGATATCCTCCCCCGCCGCCGCTGGCAGCGGCCGCAGGGCCGGAATCTGCGCGAACGCGATCATGGCCAGAGCACACAAAACGCGGCGCGCAGCTCTATTGGCGACCCCGGTCACGGCACCTCTTCCTGTCCCTTGCAAGAGATTTGGAGGCAACGGAAAAACGGGGACACATTCGATTCGTGCCCCCGCCAATCCTGTTACATCAGGCCAGCTTCCTTGTAGTACTTGATCGCGCCGTCATGCAGCGGCGCCGACAAGCCGTCCTTGATCATCTCTTCCTTCTTCAGGTTGGCGAAGGCCGGATGGAGTTTCCTGAAGTCGTCGAAATTCTCGAAGACCGCCTTGACGACCTGATAGACGACTTCCTCGGGCACCGCCGTGGAGGTCACGAAAGTGGCGCCGACACCGAAGGTCTTCAAGTCTTCGGGGTTGCTGCTGTACATGCCGCCCGGGATCGTCGCATACCGGTAGAAAGGATTCTCCTTGACCAGCTTGTCGATGCCCGGTCCGGACACTTCCACCAGAACCGCGTCGCAGGAGCTCATTGTCTCCTTGGCCAGCGCGTTGGGATGGCCAACCAGCCAGAAATACGCGTCTATCTTGTTGTCGCACAGCGCCTGGCCCGTTTCGGCGGATTTCAGTTCGGCGGCCAGACCGAGATCCGAGCGCTGCCAGCCGATGGCCTTTTCAATGACTTCCCAGGTGTCGCGCGTACCGGAACCAGGGTTGCCGATGTTAAAACGCTTGCCCTTGATCTGGTCGATATGGGTAATCCCGGAGTCGCGCCGCGCGAGGATCGTTACGGGTTCGGGGTGAACCGAGAAGACCGCGCGCAGGTCCTTGGCAGGCCCCTTGTCGGCGAAGCTGCCGCTGCCATTGTAAGCATGGAACTGAACGTCCGACTGCGCCACACCCATGTCAAGTTCGCCTGCAAGGATGGTGTTCACGTTGTAAACTGAGCCACCGGTGCTTTCCACCGAGCAGCGGATGCCATGTTCCTTGCGGCCCTTGTTGACCAGGCGGCAGATGGCGCCGCCAGTCGGGTAGTAGACACCTGTGACGCCACCGGTACCGATGGTCACAAACCTCTGCTCGGCCTTGGCCGAGCCGGCATCGAACGTCGAAACGCCAAAGGCTACGGCAGCTGCGATCGCGGCTGCTGTCAGTAATCTTGTCTTCATCTGAAGCTCCCGTTTACATTTTGGCCGCCCTTGTATTGTATGGCGGCGCGTCTTCTTCGGAGACGGCAAGGAGTTAAGCCTCCCAGGGCAACCGTGCCGGTTGCATGGCCGCCGCTAT
>JBFFGY010000368.1:0-2552 GCA_041557215.1 Alphaproteobacteria bacterium | reverse complement strand
TTCCACGAGCCCTTCATGTATCTCTATTACGTTGGCGACGGCGTGAAGGAGATGCCAAATTTCGAGGCCGATGAGGAGCATCCGACAAGCTATGAACGCATCCGCTCCATGCTGCTGGCGGCGGGAGAGGAGGGACCTGTCTTCTTCAAGGATATGAGCTATTACGTGGTCGACCGCATGACGGCGGACGAAGACTTCGCCCGGCGCCTGACCAACACGTTCCTGATCCGCGACCCGGCGAAATCCATCCTGTCGTTCTACAAGAAGGATCCGGGCGTCAAGCTGGAGGAAATCGGGCTCGAGGCGCAATGGCGGCATTACGAATGGCTGACGGGACTGCTTGGCGCGCCGCCGCCGGTGATGGATGCGGCCGACATCCAGGCCGATCCGGCCGGCATGATCCGCGCCTGGTGCAACGCGGTAGGTTTGGATTTCCTGCCTCATTCGCTGGAATGGGATCGCCCGCCGCCGCCGGAATGGGAGAGCGTGTCGGTGTGGCATGGGGAAGTCATCGCCTCGCAAGGGTTGGGCAAGCGCCCGTCGGATTCGGCGACGGGGAACGCCGATATCGTGCTCGACAGCGCCCCGCAGTTGCGGCGCTATTACGAACACCATCTACCCTTCTACGAGTCGTTGCGGAAGCATTGCCTGCGACCGGCAAAGGAATAGGCGCCGACCCGGGTGGGGGCCGACGCCTTGTGCCGCATCAGCGGGAATAAGTTTAGAAGTAGAGCGATAGATCGCGATGGTTGGACAGGCAGCCGACGATCTCCTTGACCTGCTCGTCTTGCAGCCTCGACTGCTGGCGCAGGCCGATAGTATCGCGGATCGCCGCCTCGTAGGCCTGCAACCCCGGCAATAATTGATCCCTGGCCAGCCCTCGCCATTCCATTTCGGCGGCGTGCATGGCCAATGCCTGGTCAATGAAATCCAGGGCCTTTTCGGGGTCCGGTTCCTTCGCCTTCATGGCGCGGCGGCCTTTCGACAATAGCGAGCGGATGCCGCGCGCGCCCTCGATATCGCCGACGAGCTTTTCGACTTCCTTGAACCTGTCTTCGGTATCCTTGGGGTCGGAGTTGTTTACGAGGTCTTTCAGTCCCTCGATATCGCCCCGTATTTCTTCGAGACGGCCCGCTGCGGCGACCACGGCCACGATCTCGCCAATCGGTGCATAGGCGTTGTCGACATTCCGGCGATAATCCTTGCGCGCCTTGTCTTCCGCCTTCTGCAGATCCTGCATGGTTTTGCTCAGTTCTGCCCAGCTTTCCGGGATTTGCGCCTGAAGGCCGACCTTTTCCGCTTCCAACTGCTTGATATGGGATTTGAGGACAGGCAGTTCCGCCTTTTCCTCTTCCGTGGCGCTGGAAAATCTGGAAATTGTGCTGGTGATTTCTTCTATTTCCGCATCCAGGCGCCGGATATCGTGCTGGATTTCGCGGACTTGGGTCAGCATTGGCCTGTAGGCGTCCGCCTTGGCGGCGACGGCATTTTCGGCTTCGCGTATTTCACCAACCAGATTGAAGGTATTGCCGGCCTGGTCAAACGCCTTGGAAGCATCCTTCTGCAGATCTTTCGGCAGGTACGACAGGTCGAGCTGGTTGGCCTTCTCGATGGCGGCCATCAGTTCGGCGCTCCGTGCGTCATACTGCTGGAATAGGTAATCTTCCAGACAATATTGCAGTTTCGGATTTTGTGGCGGCGGGGCCGTGTCCGAGGTCAGCGATATGCGGTTGGGTAGATAGTTCACCATCCAGGGCATGGCGCCGACAATGGCCAACCCGACGAGTTGCAGGCAAATGAAGGCAATCACGCCCTTGTAAATCTGGGTGGTGCGCACCGACGCCGGGGCAACGCCCCGCAGATAGAACAACGCAAAGCCGAAGGGCGGGGTTAGGAACGAGGTCTGGATATTCAGGCCGATCATTACGCCGAGCCAGACCGCGGTAATGTTGGCCGACGGGTCGGCCAGCAGGATCGGCGCCACGATGGGCACCACCACCACCGCGATTTCGATGAAGTCCAGGAAGAAGCCCAGGACGAATATCACCGCCATGACGATAACGAACTGAACCCAGAAACCGCCGGGCAGGCCGGTCAGGAACTCCTTGACCAGGTCTTCGCCGCCAAAACCGCGGAAGGCTGCCGTCAGCATTGCCGCGCCCAGCAGGATGATGAAGACCAGGGAGGTGGTCTTGGCGGTTTCAACCATCACGCCGCGCAGCGTGTCCTCGATAGCGAAGGTGCGCCAGAAGCTCCAGGCCACCGAAACCAGAAAGCCAGAGGCGGCGATTACGGCCAGGAACAGCACGAAACTGTCGGTCCCCGTATTGATATTCTTTACATTGATCGGGTGGACGCTGGCGATTGTCGCCAGCGCGATAACCGAACAGATGGACAGTATGGCAGGGCGATAGGCGCCCTTGTGGCCCTCCCGCAGCCGATACCCGGCCATGATGGTGGCGCCGACCGCGCCGATCGCGCCCGCCTGGTTCACCGTGGCGATGCCCATGATGATCGAGCCCAGCACCACGAAAATCAGGGTCAGCGGCGGC
>JBFFGY010000367.1:0-2578 GCA_041557215.1 Alphaproteobacteria bacterium | reverse complement strand
CATTGACCAATTGGGGAAATGCTCTATCTAACAGGCTCGTCAGGGTCCCGGTATTTTCATGTCCGAAGCGAAGAACATCTTTTCCTACCGGCAGCACTGGGCGCACAAGTTCGGTACGGCTCCGTTCCTGCCCATGTCCCGCGAGGAAATGGATCTGCTCGGCTGGGACAGTTGCGATATCATCATCGTCACCGGCGACGCCTATGTGGATCATCCCAGCTTCGGCATGGCGATCGTCGGGCGGCTGCTGGAGGCGCAGGGATTCCGCGTTGGAATCATCGCCCAGCCGGACTGGCAATCGGCAGACCCCTTCAAGGCGCTGGGCCGGCCGAACCTGTTCTTCGGCGTCACCGCCGGCAATATGGATTCGATGGTCAACCGCTATACGGCGGACCGCCGGCTGCGCCACAATGACAGCTACACCCCGAACGACGAAGGCGGCCGACGGCCGGATCGCGCCACCATCGTCTATGCCCAGCGCTGCCGCGAGGCATTCAAGGATACGCCAATCGTCATCGGCGGCATCGAAGCTTCGCTGCGCCGCATCGCCCATTACGATTACTGGTCGGACAAGGTGCGCCGTTCCATCCTGGTGGACAGCAAGGCCGACCTGCTGGTCTATGGCAATGCCGAGCGCGCCATCGTCGAGATCGCCCACCGCATTGCTGCCGGCGAACATCCGCGAGAGATGGAAGACATCCGCGGCACCGCCTTCATGCGCGAAGGCATCCCCGAAGACTGGTTCGTCGGCGACCTCAGTTCCATCGATGAGGACGGCGGACCCGAAAAGAACCCACTGCGCCTATATCGCGACATAAGGCTCGACCGTTCGGTTGTCCGATTGCCGGCCTACGAGCAGGTCAAGGACGACCCCACGCTCTATGCCCACACCTCGCGCCAGCTTCATCTGGAAAGCAACCCCGGCAATGCCCGCGCCCTGGTGCAGCGTCACGGTGACCGCGAATTATGGCTGACCCCGCCCCCGATCCCGCTGACCACGGAAGAGATGGACGGAGTCTATGGGTTGGCCTACGCACGCGGGCCGCACCCTTCCTACGGCGATGCCCGCATCCCGGCCTGGGAAATGATCCGCTTCTCGGTCAACATCATGCGGGGCTGTTTCGGCGGATGCTCTTTCTGCTCGATCACCGAGCATGAGGGCCGCATCATCCAGAGCCGGTCGGAAGAATCGATCCTCAGGGAAATCGAGGAAATCCGCGACCGCACCGAAGGCTTCACCGGCGCCATCTCGGATCTCGGCGGACCGACCGCCAACATGTACCGCATGGCTTGCAAAGACCGGAAGACGGAGTCGGTCTGCCGGCGTTTGTCCTGCGTCTATCCCGACATTTGCAAGAACCTGGACACCAGCCACGAGGCCCTGATCCACCTCTACCGCAAGGCGCGGGAACTTCCGGGAATCAAGAAGATCAGCATCGCCTCCGGTCTGCGTTACGACCTGGCGGTGAAAAGCCCCGCCTACGTAAAGGAACTGGCGACCCACCATGTCGGCGGCTATCTGAAAATCGCGCCCGAACATACCGAGGAAGGGCCGCTGTCGAAGATGATGAAGCCGGGCATCGGCACCTACGACCGCTTCAAGGCGATGTTCGAAAAGGCCTCGGCCGCCGCGGGTAAGAAACAATATCTGATCCCCTATTTCATCGCCGCCCATCCGGGCACCAGCGACGCGGACATGATGAACCTGGCGCTGTGGCTGAAGCGCAACGGCTTCCGCGCCGACCAGGTGCAGACCTTCCTGCCCTCGCCCATGTCGCTGGCCACCGCGATGTATCATGGCCGCCGCAATCCCCTGCGCCCAGTGCGCCGCAATGGGGGAGAAGAGGTCTGGACGGCGCGCGGCCTGAAGCAGCGCCGCCTGCACAAGGCTTTCCTGCGCTATCACGACCCCGAGAACTGGCCGCTGCTGCGCGAAGCCCTGAAACGCATGGGCCGCGCCGACCTGATCGGCAACGGTAAGCGCCACCTTATTCCCAACTGGCAACCCAAGGGCACCGGCAAGGCCGGCGGTGAGGGCGCGCGCACGGGCCGCAAGCACAGGGGCCAGACCTTCCTGACTCAGCAGTCTGGAAAGGGAAGACGGCGAAGCTCCGGCAAATGATTTAATCAGCATGCTGATTGCATCTTGATATTTTGCCGATCCGCCCATAACCTTGCGGCCTAAAATAAATAAGTTAAGGGCTGTGGGAATGCTGAGCGATCGGATCGACGGAACGGAACATCTGTTCCATGCGACAAATCTCGTCACCAAAGTTGATACAGATGCCGCGCCGAACGACCCGTACACGGTGCCTTTGGCATCGGGGCGCGCTTTCCGTCCGCCGAAGTTCAACGTCAGCCAGGACGACAGATCGAATTTTTGGGTGGCTGCAGCTGCCCCCCAGATCTGGAACAGGCAATTCTGGACGCGATGATCGGATAGCGACATCCGCCGGGAAATTCTTCCGGCCCGGCCGGAAGAAGTAAATCTATAATGCAATACACTAATAAGGAGGCAGTTCGATGCATAACACGAAAGACAGAGACATAGCCGGCCGCCGCAGGTTCGGCCGGTGGT
>JBFFGY010000366.1:0-2580 GCA_041557215.1 Alphaproteobacteria bacterium | reverse complement strand
CTTCATAACCAGGATGACGTCGCATACGGCCCCGACGACCTGATCCGCCTCAGTATGGAGACCAAATGTGACGGAATCCTTACCTGCGGCACGGAAAAATGGACAGCCGACGTCATCGCACAACTGCCCGACCATGTGAAGATACTGGCCACCTTCTCGGTCGGTTACGACCATATAGATATCGATGCAGCCGGAAAGAAGGGCCTGATCGTCACCAATACCCCCGATGTCCTGACCGCAGCCACGGCCGATATCAGCTTGCTCTGCCTGCTGGGTGCCGCCCGCCAGGCCCAGAATTCGGAACGCATCCTGCGCGAAGGCAAATGGGGGCGCTGGGATCCGATGGGCATGCTGGGTGTCGACGTTACCGGCAAGAAGCTGGGCATTTACGGCATGGGCCGCATCGGCCAGGCCGTGGCCCAGCGCGCCCGCGGCTTCGAGATGGAAATCCATTACTGCAACCGCAACAAACTGCCGCCGGAACTGGAACTGGGGGCGATACATCATCCATCGCCCGAGGATATGCTGCCGCACTGCCAGTTCCTGTCGATCAACAGCCCGGGCGGCGCGGATACCCATCATTTCCTGAACGCGGAACGGATCGCATTGCTGCCTGACGGGGCAGTGGTGGCCAACACCGCCCGCGGCACCGTTATCGACGACAATGCGCTGATCCCGGCCCTGCAGTCCGGCAAGGTCGGCGCGGCGGGGCTGGACGTGTTCGAGGGCGAACCGAATTTCGACAAGCGGTACCTGGACCTCGACAACGTCTTCCTGCTCCCCCATGTGGGCAGCGCCACCATCGAGACCCGCAATGGCATGGGCTTCCGGGCGCTGGACAACCTGGATGCCTATTTCGCCGGCAAGGAACCGGGCGACCGGGTTGTCTGATCGCCGGAATCCGGTAACGGAAGGGCCGAGATGACCATACCGGCATCGTTCCTACGCGTGGGGCTGGCGCTGGCCATTGGTGCGGCCGGCGGATGGCTGTTCAAGTCCATCACCATGCCTTTACCCTGGATGCTGGGGTCGATGGCCTTGTGCACCATCGCCGCCGTTGCCGGCGCGCCAATTCGCGCGCCGGTGCGCATCAGGCCCTTCATGATCGTGGTTGTCGGAATCATTCTTGGTTCCGGCTACAGCCCCGCAATGCTGGACCACGCCGGGGAATGGCTCGGCAGCCTGTCGATGCTGCTGGCCTATGTCGTGGTCGTCGGCGGGGCAGGACTGATCTATTTCCGGCTGTTCAACCGTTACGATCCCATCACCGCCTATTTCTGCGCCATGCCCGGCGGCTTCAACGAGATGGTGATGATGGGCACCGAAATGGGCGGCGACGAGCGGAAGATTGCGCTGACCCATGCCAGCCGCGTGCTGCTGGTGGTTTTCACCGTGCCGCTCTGGCTGCGCCTGACCGGGCAGCTTGACATGGCCAGCCGTACAGCCTTGACCACCGGGCTGGCCGACGTCGCACTGGCCGATTATCTGTTGCTGGCCGCCTGCGGCGTCGGCTGGCCAATCGCCGAGAGACTGCGCATCCCGGCCGGCCTGCTGGTCGGCCCGATGCTGCTTAGTGCGGCCTTGCATCTCGGCGGTCTCACCGCATCCCAGCCACCTACCCTGATCGTGAACCTGGCGCAGCTTTTCATCGGCACGACGGTAGGCTGCCGCTTCACCGGCGCGAGCAAGCGAGAGGTCGGTCATGCCCTGGTGATCGGGGCCGGGCTGGCCGCCTTGATGCTGGTCCTGACCACCCTTTTCGCCTTTGCGATCAGTTCATTCGCGGGAGTCGGCTTCGCGGTCGGGATGCTAGCTTTTTCGCCGGGTGGCCTTGCTGAAATGGCACTCGTCGGCTTGGCCCTGGGTGTTGATGTCGCGTTCATCGCAACCCATCACGTGGCCCGGATACTGCTGGTGGTCATGCTTGCGCCACCGGTCATCAAGGGTTGGACCCGGCTGAAGGCAAAGACATGATGCTTCGCCGGGCGGACAATACAAACCACACCCTTGGCTGTTTCCACCGCCGCCATATCTTGCTAGTCAAGCTGCCGTAGCCGGCGGCAAGAATCGAGAGAGATTTCAATGGATATTACCGAATTTCTGAAAACGCGCGCTTCCACCCCATGGCGTGAACTGGGCGAACCCGGTCCCAGCGAAGAGGAACTGCGGGACTTCCTGGAAGCCGCCGTAACCGGGCCCGACCATGGGGCGGTGCGCCCTTGGCGCTTCATAGTCGTACGCGGCGACGCGCGCGAGGCGGTGGGGGAATTGTTCACCAAGGCGCTATTAAAGCGCAAGCCCGATGCCGACGAAGCCACCATCGAGAAGGACCGGGACCGGATTCGCCGCGTGCCCCTGATGATCACGGTTGCGGCCCGAATCAACCCCAACCATCCCAAGGTGCCGCCATCGGAGCAGATCGTTTCGGGGGGAATTGCCGCCCAGGCCATCCTGCTGGCTGCCCAGGCGAAGGGCTATGGCGGGGTCATGCTGACGATGATCAGATCGAGGTCACGGCTCGCGTCCCCCGTGCTCCTCGGGAGCAGGAGACGCTGCGCGAGGCTTAGCCGCCGCAGCAGG
>JBFFGY010000365.1:0-2583 GCA_041557215.1 Alphaproteobacteria bacterium | reverse complement strand
TCTTTGTTGGTTGTTCAGGCAGCGTGGGCCCAAGGCGGGTCAGATAGAGTTCGGCTCGTTCGGTCCATCGAAACCTCTGCTCTTGGCCATCCGGGCCCAGCCGGGCTTGCATTCTCACCTCAGGCAGACGGGTTTTTTGTTTTGTCGGCGCCCGGGGAATTCCAGCCGCCCTATTCTGATATCGTCTATATCGGCCATCGCGAACGCTTCCTTGGGTCGGCGCGATTTGGTGCTGCCCTAAGCTCCCCGATCAATACTGCCTTTGATGGCAAGGCCAATAGGTTGCTGATTTATGAGCCCGGCCACAACGAACTGATTGCCATCGCTGCGGGGCGCGACGGTTTTCCGGAGCCGGCTGAAGTAACGCGGATTGACGCCGGATATTTCGGTATCTCGGACCCAAGGGGGATGGCGGTCGATCCGCAAAGCGGTCACCTTTTCATACTGGATGGTTTCGGGGCGCGGATCGTGCGTGTCGAACCGGATCCCGTTCTGGGATTCGCCCAGCCGACACTCCAGGAAATCAGGTTCGAACCGGTCGGGCTGGCCGGGTTTGATCTCCGCGGCATCGCCTTCGACCCGACGACGGGCCACCTCCACATCTTGAGCCCGCAGCGACAGCGGCTCTATGAGGTAACGGATCAGGGCCTGGTTGTGGCAAACCGGGATCTGTCGAGCCTCGGCCTGGTCGACCCGCAAGCCATCGTCTTTGCGCCGAGCGGCGACCTGACCGACGATCCCTCGGCAACCAGCCTTTATATCGCGGCCGGCAGTGGCGCGGCCGCCCCCGGAAACTCTGAAGGCGCCATCATCGAACTGTCTCTGACAACGGGGCGTACAGGACGGCAAGGACGATGAGGACAATCGCGCAGAGAACCCTGCTGGCGTTTGCGGCGATCGCGTTGGGCTTGGTACAGCCGCATGTTTCGGAGGCGGTTGCCCAGGATGTGGGAACGCTGATCCAGACTATTGATACTTCACAGCTTTCGCCGCCAAGTCCGGACTCGTCGGGACTGACCTATTTGCCATTGCCCGGCACGATCCTGATGAGCGACAGCGAAGTCAATGAAATTCCAAGCCTTTTTACCGGCGACAACCTTTTCGAACTCAGTTTGGACGGCATTCTCATCGGCACGGGGTCGACAATTACCCATCCTGACGGCGATGAACCCACGGGGCTCGCGTTTGACCCGTTTAGTGGGCTGCTCTTCATATCCGATGATAGCGGACCTAGAGGAGTTCACGTAGTAGACCCCGGGAGCGACGGGGACTGGGGTACCCCCGACGATGTTGTTACCTTCCTGGAAACTCGCGACTTCAACGCCACCGACCCGGAAGGAGTGGCCTTCGACCCTCTGCGCGGGCTCCTTTACGTGGTCGATGGGGTCAACGCGGAAGTCTATGAGATCGATCCCGGCATCAATGGCTTATTCGATGGCGTGCCGCCAGCCGGCGACGATGTGGTTACGAGCTTCGACACAGCGAGGCTGGGGGTGCTTGATCCCGAAGGCATTACCTTCAGTACCGACGACAATTCCCTTTACATTATCGGCAATCCCGCGGACCTGCTTTCACAGGTGTCGGTAAGCGGCTCGCTCATGAGAACGATCGATGTATCGTCGGCGGCGCCGTACAAACCGGCCGGTCTTGCCTATGCACCGAGCAGCCAGACGCCTTCGGAAATGAACATTTATATCGCTGATCGGGGGGTCGATAACAACTCCGACCCCAATGAAAACGACGGCAAAATATACGAATTCTCGATACCCTATGTCACGCCCGGCAATGCGCCGCCGACCGTGGATGCAGGACCGGATCAGTCGATCACCCTTCCCGCGATCGCAAGTCTGGACGGAACCGTCTCCGATGACGGCATTCCCGGCCCACTGACCACGACATGGGCCCATGTCGGCGGGATCGGCACGGTCACCTTCGCGGATGCCAGTGCGGTAGATACGACAGTAAGCTTCTCGGAGCCGGGCACATATGATCTGCGCCTGACTGCCAACGATGGCGAATTGAGCACCAGCGATTACGTAACCGTCACCGTGTTGGGGCCTGGCGGAGAATTGGTGGTCGAGTCGCGCGTATCGGCAGGCTCGGACGACGCCGAAGAGTATTCCGATGGGTCCCTCAGTTTAGGCAGTTCGGACCTTGAACTGGTTTATGACGGCGGCGGCAATCAGACGGTGGGCATGCGTTTCAATAACGTCGGCATTCCACAGGGCGCGACGATCGCCAGTGCCTTCGTTCAATTTCAGGTAGATGAGGTGAAAGATGTCGATACCTTGCTGACCATCCGCGGCGAGGACATTGATAATGCTCCAACCTTTATCGGTGCGACGGGTGAAATATCCTCGCGAAGCCTGACAACCGCCTCGGTATCATGGGCTCCCATTCCCTGGACGATCGTAGGTGAAGCGGGGCCTGACCAGCGGACCTCTGACATTGCCCCGATCATTCAGGAGATTGTGAATAGGCCAGGCTGGGCCAGTGGAAACTCCATGGTGATCATCGTTAGCGGCACCGGAGAGCGGGTTGCGGAGTCGTATAATGGCGACGTAAACGGTGCTCCCTTGCTGC
>JBFFGY010000364.1:0-2619 GCA_041557215.1 Alphaproteobacteria bacterium | reverse complement strand
GCAGAAAATGGTCCGGCGTCGGGTGGTTGCGGGCATAGTCAGGGTGATCGGCCGCCTTGGCCAGGGCCCGCTCATCGCCGGCTTCGACGGCGCCGGTGACCCAGTCTTCGAACGCGGCGACGTAATCTGCCGGCGGAGCTTTTTCCGGATAGCTCCCGAATTCGCGCAGATTGTGGGTCAGAACGCCGCTGGCCAGGATCAGAACGCCCTCGTCGCGTAGCGGCGCCAGCTTGCGGCCGATTTCCAGATGATGAGCGACATCGCGGTCCGGCTGGATCGAAAGCTGCGCCACGGGTATGTCGGCTCGGCCATACATCAGCCTCAGCGGTACCCAGGCGCCGTGGTCCAGGCCGCGGTCCGGATCGATCGCGCCGCTGGTCAGTTCCGCCGCGCGTCGCGCCAGTTCCGGCGCGCCCGGGGCCGGGTACTCGATCTCATAGAGCGCCGGAGGGAAATTGTAAAAATCGTGGATGGTCTCCGGTTTGGCCGTTGCGGTCGCCGTTGGCTCGCCGGTTTCCCAATGTGCCGAGATGCAGAGCACCGCCTTCGGCCGCGGCAGCTCGCGACCCAGCCGTTGCAGGAAGGTGCTGGTTTCGTCCGGCTGGACTGCCATCATCGGCGAGCCGTGTCCGACGAAGATTGCGGGGAGTTTCTCGGTCATGGGAAAAATATGGACGACCCCACCGGGGCCGTCCATGCTCGCTGATCAGATTTCCTTGGCAAGGGCGGCATCGACCGACAATGGGCCTGCGCCGCGGAACAGGATCGCCAGGGCGATCGCGCCCCACATCAGCGGATATTCATAGCCGCCGCCGGTCCAAGCGAAGCCGTTGCCGGCATGGAACATCACGGCGACCGCCATGAAAGCGAGCACCTGGGCTGCAACGACGCGGGTCAGGAAGCCCGCGGCCAGCAGGATACCGCCGACAAATTCCAGCAGCGCCACATACCAGGCCAGCAACGCCGCCGGTTCCAGGCCAACCTGGGCAAAGAAGCCGATGGTACCTTCCATGCCGCCGAACAGCTTCATCGCGCCATGCGGTACCAGCATGATGCCGGCGGCAAAGCGGACCAGCGGCCAGCCAAGGGGTGCCAGTTTCTCGTAGATCGTGCCCAGGGCAGGGACGAAAAGCCGGTTTCGGTCAATAGTCATGTCGGTCATTTCTCTTACTCCTTGTCTTCGGGTTCAAAGGGGGTGTCGGGGTCAGGCCGCCAGTTCCAGCCGGTTGCGGCCATGCGGCTCTTCGAAATCGATCACCGGGCCGGCGGGCACGATGCCGGTCGGGTTTATGGTGCGGTGGCTGCGGTAATAATGGTCCTTGATATGCGCCATGTTCACCGTGCCGGCGATGCCGGGCATCTGGAAAAGCTCGCGCGTCCAAGCCCACAAATTGGGATAGTCGACCAGCCGTTTCAGATTGCATTTGAAATGGCCGACATAGACGGCGTCGAATCGCACCAGCGTGGTGAACAGGCGCCAGTCCGCCTCGGTAATCCGGTCGCCCAGCAAATATCGCTGATGCGACAACCGCGCTTCCAGCGCCTCCAGTGTCTCGAAAAGATCGTGGACTGCCTTGTCATAAGCGTCCTGGGATGTCGCGAAGCCGGCCTTGTAGACGCCGTTATTCACCCGGTCGTAGACATAGCCGTTGACCCAGTCGATATTGTCGCGAAGGGCCGCCGGATAGTAGTCCGGGCCCTTCGCCCCGACCGCATCGAAGGCGGAATTGAACATCCGGATGATATCGGCGGACTCGTTGCTGACGATGGTCCCGGTCTTCCTGTCCCAAAGCACCGGTACGGTCACCCGGCCGCTATAGCCGGGATCTGCCTTCGTGTAGACTTCATGCAGGTGGCTTGCGCCGTTGACGTAGTCGGGCACCACGTGATCGCCGGGGTCGAACGTCCAGCCATGCTCCAGCATTAGCGGATTGACCACGGAAACAGATACGGCATCCTCCAGTCCCTTCAGGGTGCGGAAGATCAGTGTGCGATGGGCCCAGGGGCAGGCCAGCGAGACATAGAGATGGTAGCGCCCGGCTTCAGCCTTGAAGCCGCCCTTGCCGGTCGGCCCGGGCCGACCCTCCGCCGTCACCCAGTTTCGGAAGGCGGATTCCTGCCGCACGAAACGGCCACCGGTCTTTTTCGTGTCGTACCAGCGGTCCTGCCATTTGCCGTCAACCAGTAATCCCATCTCGTCTTGCTCCATTTCGGTTGGTTTTCTCTTCTGCCCTTCCATATGATTGACCATCGTTTGAATAACAATTAGCCTTTTGTTAAACAGATTGTTTGTTATTGGAAACAATGGGTGGCGACATGGACATCCTTCCCGGCATGGCGGTTTTCGCAGAGGTGGTTGAAGCGAAGAGTTTCACCGGCGCCGCGCGCCGTCTCGGCATGTCGAAGGCGGCGGTTAGCAAACAGATCTCCCGGTTGGAGGAGAGGCTGGGTGCCCGGTTGTTGAACCGGACGACGCGCAAGCTCAGCCTGACCGAGGTCGGCGCCGCCTTTTACGAACGCTGTGCCCGGATAGTCGCCGAAGCGGTAGAGGCCGAATTGGCGGTGACGCGGCTGCATGAGACGCCGCGAGGGACGCTGCGCGTCGACGTACCGGTGGAT
>JBFFGY010000363.1:0-2636 GCA_041557215.1 Alphaproteobacteria bacterium | reverse complement strand
GCGGGCGCGCGATATCCTGGCCCGCGGCACCAGCGCGCATCGGCAGGTCGCCATCTATGACAATGCCATCGCCGCCGGCGCCAGCCAGCAGGAAGCCCTGAAATCGGTGGTTGACTGGTTGATCGAGGAAACCGTGCAGGGCCTGTAACCGCCGGATCCCGTGATCGACAGTTCGAATATCGCACCCTCTTCCGGCTTTAGAGCGGTCCAGTAACTCTCCCTTCATCATTAACTGTCAAAATCCCCGCTGGTTATTGCGGAATTAAGGGAATTGGACGTGGCGCAGGAAATTGGCCTCGACGTCGAATTTGCCCAGGAACTGTGCGACGTGCTGTCCCGGGAACTGGGTTCGGTCATCTCATTCATGGGACAGGGCGGTCGCATTGTTGCGTCCAGCGCCCGCGAGCGTATCGGCGATACCCACGATACGGCGGCGAGAATCATGGCCGGGGAAATCGACGAGCGTGAGGTAACCAAGTGGCAGGCGTTCCGATCCACTGGAATGCGCGAAGGCTATAACGTCGCGATTGAATTCGATGGTCGGCGCGTGGCGAGCCTTGGTGTGGCGGCCCGCGTTTCGGTGGCGAAGCGGCATGCTCGGCTGGCCAAGTTCTGCGCCCTGTCCCTGATGCAGGCGCGCAAGGCCGAGCAGGAACGCCAGGCCGCGGCAGCCACGGAACGGGAGCGCTGGGCCGTCGATATCCGCGCCATCGGCGATGAGGTCGATCGCGGCATCCGTGCCATCGCCGGGGAACTGGGTACTGCCGGCATGTCCCTGGCGGGTCTGTCGGAACAGCTGGGCAGTTCTGTCGATATCCTGGATGAGCAGACGGAACGGGCACGCGCCGCTGCCGACCGTGCGCGCGATAATATCGAAAATGCCGAGGCGTCCTCCGCTTCGTTGAAGGTGGCGGCCCGGGAAATAGCGCGCCAGGTGGAGCAGACCGGCGGCGTCGGCGTGCAGGCCGAGGCCGATATCGAGGGCGCCTCCGCCATCGTGTTGGAACTCAGCGAGGCCTCAACCCGGATCGGCAATGTCGTTGAACTGATCAACGAAATTGCCGGTCAGACCAATCTGCTGGCCCTGAACGCCACCATCGAGGCTGCCCGCGCCGGCGAGGCTGGCAAGGGGTTCGCTGTGGTGGCCCAGGAAGTCAAGAACCTGGCCAACCAGACGGCCAAGGCGACCGAGGATATCTCGAGACAGATCGGCGACCTGCAGGGCCGGATTTCAGATGCAACCGGCGCCATCCAGCGCCTGCGCACACCGGTATCGGTGCTGGCCAATATGACATCTTCCGTCAAGACCGGCGTCGAGCAGCAGCAGATCGCCACCGGCGAGATTGCCGATGCGGTCCAGATCGCCTCCGAGGGGGTGGCTGAAGCGAATGCCGCCATCACCCAGGCCCGTGAAGCCTCCGCCCAGCACGGGGCGGCCGCCCATAACATCGCGGAGATCGCCGAAACCCTATCCAGCAGGGTAAAGGAGTTGACCGATCATGTGGATTCGCTGAGCGAACGGCTAAAGGCCTGATTCAGGCCTCTCGGGGCTTCCCATCGGGCCACTGGATGCTAAATATATCGCCAGACAAGATTACCGAAACATGGGAAGAGGGATATGGACGACAAGACCCGCATCGAGCTTGAGGCGGCTGCCTATCGCGCGCTTGTGAAGCATCTGCGCGAACGCACCGACGTGCAGAATATCGACCTGATGAACCTGGCCGGCTTCTGCCGCAACTGCCTGTCCAAATGGTACCGAGCCGCGGCCGAGGAAAAGGGCATCGAGATGAGTTACGACGACGCCCGCGAAATCGTCTACGGCATGACCTACGACGAATGGAAGGACAAGTACCAGACCGAGGCTTCGGCCGAGAAAGTAGCGAAGTTCAACGAGGTCAATCCGGGCCATTGACCCGGCGAGGGCGGCGTATTGGCGCCGCCCACTCGCCGGTGCCACCTATTCGGGGATGCCGGCCAGCCGCAGCCCTTCAATATAGCGCTCGGTATCCTCCTCTCTCGCGAAATCCGTTTCACGTTCCTGCGTCAGGGTGATATCCGGCTGAATTGTTGGGATTTCCTCGGCGGTCCACTCGGCATCGCCTATCTGGCCGAGATGGGCCTGCGTCGCTGCCAGATACTTCAGGCCACCGATGAATTCCAGGTTCCGGTCGACAACCAGCTGCATCTTTTCCAGCGCCTCTTCGTACCGGCCGAGCATGAAGTAACAGCGCCCCTCCAGCCAATGGTAGAAGAACGGGCCGCGGGGGTCGAGGCGTAGCGCCTCGCGGATCGGCAACAGAGCCTTTTCCGGTTGTCCGGAATTCAGCAGGGCCAAGGCCAGCGCGCCGTGGCCATCCGCGTAATTCGGATCGATCTCTATTGAACGTCCGGCCGCCGTTATGGCTTCGTCGAATTGCTTCTGGCGAACATAGATATTGCTTAGGACAAGTTGCACCTGGACGATTCCGTCATCCAACTGGTTGGCTTTCTCGGCATATTCGATGGCCAGCCGCACGCTTTCTTCCGGATCGTCCGTCCAGCCGAAGGGCGCCTCGATGGAATAGGTGAAGGCGACATTGGCGTAGGCACGCGCATATTCCGGATCGAACTTGATCGCTTCCTGGAAGTAGCGG
>JBFFGY010000362.1:0-2652 GCA_041557215.1 Alphaproteobacteria bacterium | reverse complement strand
CTTCAACGCCTGTGTCCTCATGCTGAGGAGCCCCGGCAGGGGCGTCTCGAAGTATGAGGTCGCCCGGTTGCGAGTTTCCTAGTCGTCCCTGAACGCATACCAGCGATAGGCCGCGGCTAGGTATTGTCGGCGCAGGGCGGGGAAGGGGAAGCGTCTGGGCAGGCCGCGGATGACGGCGGGCAGGGCGGCCTCGGCTTCCTTGCCGGCCACCATGGCGGCGAGTTTCATGCCGGTCCAGGGGGCCGTGTTGACACCGTTGGCGTGGTAGCCGAAGCCGTAGAAAACGGTTTTGTCGTCCGGCAGTTGCCCGGCCGAGGGGGCCAGCCTGAGCGAAATGCAGACGAAGCCGCGCCAGAAATGATCGATTTCCACGTCGCGCCAGGCCGGGAAGAGTTCGCGCACCCGTCTGGTCATCCAGCCCTGCATGCGCTCGCCCTCGGCCGGACTGCCGGCAAGGTCGCCGCGCGCGCCCAGCATCAGACGGTTGTCCGGCAGCATGCGATAATAGAACAGAAGCTGGCGCGTGTTCACCAGCGGGCAGTCGGTCTTCCAGGATTGCGCCGCGAGTTCGTCCTGCGTTAGCGGGCGGGTGGTGACGATATTGGAAATGACCGGCAGAACGCGCGCATCGAAACCCCGGTGCATGCGCTCGCGCAGGAAACCGTTGGCGGCGACGATGACGCGCCGGGCACGGACGACACCGCGTTCGGTCGCCAGCAGATGCCGGTCCCCCTCCTTCAGCCAGCGCGTGACAAGGCTGCCGGGATGCAGTATCGCGCCAGCGGCCGATGCGGCGCGGGCCAGACCGAGAGCAAATTTCAGGGGATGAAGGGCAAAGCTGGGGCTGACCCTCAATGCGCCGAATTGTTCGGCGGAGTCATGGCCAATCTCGCGGAATTCATCGGCGCTGTGCAGCGAGGTTTCGATGCCGAACAGCCGGCCCAGCGTCTCGCCATACTCCTTCATCTCGCCGAAGGCACGCGGCCGGTGGGCCACCTCGTAGATGCCGTCGCCCATGACGTCGCAATCGATTGCATTGTCGGCGATCAGCGACCGGGTGAATTCGATGCCCTCGACCTGCGAGGCGAAGAAGCGTTTCGTTTCGTCCAGACCGTATTTGCGGTTCATCTGGGCGATGCTCATTTTCGTGGCCGGCATGCAGCAGAAGCCGCCATTGCGCCCCGAAGCGCCCCAGCCGATCCGGTTGCCGGCCTCCAGGACACGAACGTCAATGCCATGGTCGCGCGCCAGATGCAGTGCGGCGGAAAGCCCGGTATAGCCGCCGCCGATGATGGCGACGTCGCAGACCGTGTCGCCTTCCAGCGGTATCCAGGCCGGATCGTCCGCGGGCGCCGTCGCCTCCCAATAGCTGGGAACCGGGGCGGGATCGTACATAGCGGGGTGATAGAGTGTCTTCAGGTCGGGCATGATGGGCGTCCTAAGGACAGGGCAGGGGATCAGTTGATCAGTCGGAAGGTTTCCAGGTCTACACGGCGGTTGGCGTCGCCCATGGCGAAATAGCGCTCGAAGGTGATGCCGCGCGGCAGGTTCAGTTCCAGGTCAAAGGCGAATTCCAGGCTGTCCTGAACGGTGACTGGCGGCACCTGCAAGTCTTCCGGCACCTGCTGTCCTTGCGCTTCCAGGATACGGGTCATCCACAGCATGGTCGCTTCCTTCAGCTGTTCGCCGTCCGGTACGCTTTGCGTGGCGATGTAGGCCAGCCCCTTTTCGCGGTCGATGCGCCGCAGCAGGACATATAGCTCGCCCTCCAGCGGGGTCTGGGTCAGCGGGAACATCATGCTGGTGCGTGTGTTTGCAGCCTCCCCACCACGATAGCTGCCGCCCAGCAGCCCGTAGAAGACCATGGCGTCCTTCATCGCCATCGCCTCGATTGCTTCCGGAGTCATCATTTGGTCGATGATCTCCTTGACCTGCTGTCGCTGTTCCGGACTGCCGGCCGAGGCTTCCGCGACCTTGTCGAAGGCGTCGCGCATCAGCGTCACCACCTCTTCGGCGTTGCGCAGGGCAATCGGGAATCCTGCCTCGTTGGTGACCAGCTCCATGGATTGTCCTTCGAACATCTTCGACAGAGTGGTGGCGATATCGGCGCCGCCCTGTTCCGGTTTGGCATAGTTCGACAGGTCGCTCTCAAGCAGCGTCGAAACCAGCACATAGCCGCTGTCCGTCTTCTCCGCGACGCGGATTTCGGAAATACTGTGGGAACTGCGCGGCGGCCATTCGACTCCCTTGCGGATCTCCCGGCGCTCCCTGGTTTTTTCGATCCGGTAGCTGTCGCCGACCTGCCAGTCGGCCGTCAGGGTCTGTTCAATATCCGCCGGAGCCTCTGACGACTGCCCTGCCAGCGGTGGCGACGGTTCCAGCCCCTCGGCGAAAGCGGGGGGGGCGAGCAAAAGCATGGCGGCAATAATGGCGGGCAGGCGTTTCATTCAATCCTCGTATTAAAACTCGGTCTTCTATATCAGGCCCAGGCTTTTGAAGCTTGCGGGGCCTTCGCGGCTGATGATCAGGTGGTCGTGCAGGGTGATGCCCAGTTTGACTGCCGCCTGCTGGACTTCCTTGGTCATCTCGATATCGGCGTGCGACGGGGTGGCGTCGCCCGACGGGTGATTATGGACCAGGATGATCGCGGTG
>JBFFGY010000361.1:0-2662 GCA_041557215.1 Alphaproteobacteria bacterium | reverse complement strand
TTTCTTGCCGACTGGGAAAAGACCGGACAATCGATCCTTGACCGCTGACCGATGACGCAAACCAGAAAGAACAGGAGCGAGGCCGGCATAACGGCCGAGGAAATCGCCGAATGGCTGAGGGGCAACCCGGATTTCCTGCCGGAGCATCCCGAACTTCTTGACGGGCTGGCGGCGCCGAGCAGGCATCTGGGCCGGGGCGTCATGGATCTGCAGCAGGCAATGATCGAAAAGTTGCGCGGGGATCTCGACATCTCCCGCCAGCGCCAGCGGGAGCTGGTTAAAACCAGCCGCGCCAACATGAACAGCCAGACACGCATTCACGAATGCGTCGTGGCCATGATGTCGGCTGCATCCTTCGAACAGCTCATCCAGACCGTTACCACCGACTTTGCCATCCTGCTCGACCTCGACGTCGTAACCTTGTGTATCGAGATGGATGGGGCCGAGCTGGGCACGCCGCACACACGCGGATTGCATATCGTGCCCGCCGGCACCGTCGATCGGGTTATGGGCAGCGGCCGGCATGTTCTGCTTCGCAGCTATGTCGAAGGAGAGCCGGAAATCTACGGCGGAGGCGCTCCGCTGGTCTCATCCGACGCGCTGGCGAGAATTTCGGTTTCAGCGAAGGCCCCGCCGGGCCTGATCGCTTTCGGATCCCGTACGCCGGGCAAGTTCGAGGCGGGCCAGGCGGTGGAGCTTCTGGCCTTTTTGGCGCGCGTAACCGAGCGGGCAATCCGCATATGGCTGAGGTAGAAGGCACGCCGGTTCCTTGCAAGCCCGCGCTGGCCAGCGCGATCGAGGATTGGCGTCGTTGGCTGATTCATGAAAAGCGTGCATCGCGCCATACCGTAGATGCCTACAACGGCGACCTCGGCGGGTTCCTCGCCTTTTTGGGCGACCATCTGGGCCAGGCGCCCGAACTGGCGGACCTGGAGAGCCTGGCCGCGGCGGATTTCCGCGCCTGGATGGCGAAGCGCGCCGCCGATGGCGCCAGCCGCACCTCCATCGCGCGTGCGATGTCGGTGCTTCGCGGCTTCTTCCGCTGGCTGGAACGGAACGGCCATTGCGCCAATCATGCGATTCGGGCCATGCGCAGCCCGAAAATCCCGCAAGGCATCCCGAAGCCCTTGACGGTGGCCGACGCAGACCTGCTGCTGGATTCCGTCGATCTGTTGCCGGGGGAGCCATGGGAGACCCAGCGCGATGTGGCGCTGTTCACCCTGTTATATGGCTGCGGGTTGCGAATTTCCGAGGCGCTTGATCTGAACCGTGCCGAGGCGCCCGTCGGCGATTCCCTGACCGTGACCGGCAAGGGAAACAAGCAGCGTATGCTGCCGGTGCTGCCGGTCGTGCGCGATGCGATGCAATCTTACCTCAGGCTTTGCCCCTGGCAAGCCGGCGAGGACGGGCCGCTGTTCCTGGGGGTGCGGGGAAAAAGGCTCAACCCCGGCGTCGCGCAGAAGCGGTTGAGGGAGTTGCGGTTGTTGCTTGGCCTGCCGGATTCGGTTACGCCCCATGCGCTGCGGCACAGCTTCGCCACCCATCTGCTGGGCAGCGGCGGCGATCTTCGGGCGATTCAGGAATTGCTGGGCCATGCCTCGCTATCGACAACACAACGATATACAGCGGTCGATTCGGAAAGCCTGATGGCCGTGTTCCGCGCCGCGCACCCGCGGGCCGACTGACTTCGCTTTGCCAAATCTTAAGGATTTTGGGGGTATTCCTGTCCGTCGAAAAGTTCAAACCCCTCTATTTCGTACCGGAAGGGACATTCAGATGCGCAAATTCACATTGATGGCGGTCATGGCCTTGGCGATCGGTGTCGCCGGCTGGAGCGTGGCGAGCCGCCCCGCCGACGCGGCAGGCGTCGAGGTCTCGTTCAGCCTCAAGGAAAGGCAGGTCATCACCAGCTTCTTCGCCGGCAGCGGCGGGGGTGGCGGTGGCGACCAGGCCGGCAAGGGCAAAGGCAAGAAGAACAAGAACAAAGGCGGGGGCAACCAGGGAATCCCACCGGGCCTGGCCAAGAAGGGCGGCGCACTGCCGCCTGGAATCGCCAAACGTCAGCTGCCGAACAACCTGCTCGCACAGCTTCCGCCCCCGCCCAAGGGTTATGAGCGGGTGATCGTCGACAAGGATATCCTGCTGGTTCATGTCGCGACCCAGGTCGTCCACGACGTGCTGGAACATATGCTGGATTAGAGCGTTTGCTACCGGCGCCGGCTGTTGCAGCCGACCCTTCAAAATTGCTAGTTTCTCGGGAGGTCGGCAGAGACCTCCCCTTTTTTTGCCCAAGACCGGGTGACATGTGGAATAATACCGCCGCAAATACCGAACCAGTGTCCCGCACGACTGGAGCAAGCGGACCGTTATCTCCATCGCGAGGCTGGGCTTTGTTTCTGGACGTTGATGGGACATTATTGCATCTGGCGGAAACGCCGGAAGCGGTTGAGGTAAGCGACCATTTACGCGATGTGCTTGCCAGGCTGGCGCCGGCCTTGGGCGGCGCCGTGGCATTAATCAGCGGACGTCGAATCGAGGATCTGGATCGGATGTTCGCGCCGCTGCGACTGCCCGCCGCCGGGCTGCACGGGCTGGAACACAGGGAAGCCAATGGCACCCTTCGTCGGCTGGGCGAGGCTGGAATGCTGGCGCCGTTGCGAGG
>JBFFGY010000360.1:0-2762 GCA_041557215.1 Alphaproteobacteria bacterium | reverse complement strand
CAAGCGGGCGGACTGGCAACCTCCATAACCGCCGGCTCGGGCATTATCATGTCGGTCGCGGAGGACCGGTTTTAGGTCCCGTCCCAGATTAATTCAGGCGGCTTTGGCCGGCTGCTGGCTGCTCCAGCTTTCCCAATTCGCGGCCAGTTCTGCGTGGGTTACGCCGAACAAAAGCGAAATCGCGTCGCGCATGTAGGCGGGAAGGGCAATTTCGCCGCGTTCTATTCCGGCGATCACCGATGTTTCGCGAACGCCGAGCTGTTCCGCCAGTTCGGCCTGGGTAATCTGCCAATATTCACGCTGCTTGCGCAGCCATTCTCCAGCCTCGCCATAACGCGGCGCAGACTGACCCTGATTGCTGTTCCCGATCATGGTAATAGCCCTCTGGTAAAATGTTCAATTTGTGGTTTGCTGCAACGCAACATTAGAATCTTCTTTTGTGCGATGCAACAATTAATTTATCCGGCGATTACTTGATCAGGAAAAGGGAACAAGACCGCCGTCGTCCTCAAGCAGTTCCAGCATTTCAGCCACGGTTACGCCGCTGCCCGGGTCGGCCTTGGAAGGAGCGATATCGGCAAGGGGGCGCAACACGAACGCGCGCTCCGACAGCCGGGGGTGAGGAATGGTCAGGTCGGGAAGGTCAATGATTTCGTCGCCGAAAAATACGATATCCAGATCGATAGGGCGCGGCCCGAAACGTTCGCCGGGGATCCGCCCCAACCCGGTCTCTATATCCTTCAGGAAGGTGAGCAGTGCCTGCGGTTCGAGATCGGTCTCGGCAACCAGCACCATGTTCAGGAAACGGGGCTGATCGGTAACATATTTCGGGTCGGTATCGTAGATCGGCGACTGCCTGACGATGCTGACGGCGGGGGCCAGCATGGCGATCGCCTTCTCCAGGTTCCCAAGCCGGTCGCCCAGGTTGCTGCCGAGCGCGACATAAACCCGTGTCATGCGTCGTCGCCCGCGGGATCGGCGCGCAACATGGCATCCATCATGCGCGCCACCCGGACCATGGCCCTTGTGTCGTGGACACGCACGATATCGGCGCCACGGACTATGGAAAGCGCGATCGTGGCCGCGGTGCCCTCCTTCCGCTGGTCGGGGGGCAGATCCAGCACCCGGCCGATAAAGGATTTCCGGCTGGGTCCCGACAGGATCGGGTAACCGAGTGACTTGAATCGATCCATGCGATTGATTAGGGCCATGTTCTGCTGGACCGTCTTGCCAAAGCCGATGCCGGGATCGAGCACGATCTGGTCCCGCAAAATGCCGGCCGCCAGCGCGCCGTCGGCCAGTTCCCCCATTTCCCGCGCTACGTCCGCCAACAAGTCGTCATAGTGGGGTCCAAGGTAACTGCCACCCAACGGGTCCACCAGCACGTCGCTAGGTTTGCTGCGGTTGTGCATCAGAATCACCGGCGCGCCGCGTTCCGCGGCCATCGGCCCCATATCGGGATCCGCCTTCAGGCCCCAGATATCGTTGACGATATGCGCCCCCGCATCGAGGGCGGCCGCGGCAACCTCCGCCTTGAAAGTATCGATCGATACCGGCATGTCGGGAAATTCTTCCGCAAGCGCCGAGATCACGGGTAGCACACGCTCCTTTTCGTCGGCGGCGCTCAGCGGTATGGAACCGGGCCTGGTACTCTCGCCGCCCACATCCAGGATGTCGGCACCGGCCTCTACGAAGTCGCGGGCCTGGGCCATGGTGCGTTCCAGCGCGCCCTTTTCATCGACGCGCAGCCCGTCGCCCGAAAAGGAATCTGGCGTGACATTCAGGATGCCCATCACATAAGTGCGCGACCCCCAATCGAACCGTTCGGCAAGGCGCATGGAAGAAAACTCCGCAAGGCTGGTGGACAATCGCCCGCCTTATCCCCCACGGGCCCGCGCGATGCAAGACCCGGCCTTATATTGTGGGCAATTCATATCCCTGGAAACGTTGCCGCAATTGCCTCTTTGAAACCTTCCCCGTCGCGGTCAACGGCATTTCGTCAATGAACACGACGTCATCAGGCACCCAGAATCTGGCCACATTGTCCCTGAGGTAATCCAGTATTGCCTCCTTGTCGGGCTCCTCTCCCTCGGCC
Organism: Alphaproteobacteria bacterium; assembly: GCA_041557215.1. Classification (GTDB taxonomy): domain Bacteria; phylum Pseudomonadota; class Alphaproteobacteria; order UBA8366; family JADFVY01; genus JADFVY01. Next base: position 667 of record JBFFGY010000360.1, on the reverse strand, counting down.
AGGACGACAACCAGCAAAGGCCGTTCGTCCCATTTGGGATGCGGAATGGCGATCGCCGCCGCCATGGCCACGGCGGGATGCCCCTGGGCCACGCTCTCTAGATCGATGGAACTGATCCATTCGCCGCCGGACTTGATCAGATCCTTTGCCCGGTCCGTCAACTGCAAGCAGCTATTCCGGTCAATTACCCCGATATCGCCGGTCCGCAGCCATCCTTCCTTGTCGAAGGCCGATTTGCTGGCCTCGGGATCGTTGTAGTAAGCGTTGATCACCGTGTTGCCGCGCATGAGAACTTCTCCCGTAGAAACACCGTCATGCGGCACCTGCTCCCCCTTATCGTCAACAACCCTGATATCGACCCCGAACACCGGCCGCCCCTGCTTCAACTTGTAACGTTGCCTGTCCTCCCCGCTCAAACCATCGGGGATTGCGCCGGGCGCCCCCGCGGCGCCGATCGGGCTTGTTTCGGTGAGTCCCCAACCATGGATGAATTCGATTCCGTGACTTTCGATATCCTTGATCAGTTGAAGCGAGGCCGCAGACCCGCCGCAGACGATGCCCTTCAGGCTCGAGAAGGAAGCACCTGTTTGACGGACATGCTGCATCAGCCCATGCCAGAGCGTCGGCACACCCGCCGTCAGCGTCACCTGCGCAAGCTCGGCCATAT
>JBFFGY010000359.1:0-2804 GCA_041557215.1 Alphaproteobacteria bacterium | reverse complement strand
GCCTCCTCACAAAGACATTTCTGATTCGCGCAAAGGTCTACAGGATGAGGGCCGATGGGCTTGCAGAAATTGAGTCCCGGCAAAGCTCTCGGGGATCAGGGGCGCGTTTCGCTTTTCTCCGGCCCATGGAAAGGACCGTTAATCTTCCGGTAGCGGGGTGCCGGTATAATTCCCGCCGGAACTCATTGGTGCCTTGGGCATAAGGAGCGTAATAATGAAATTATGTAAGCATGGCTCCGATTTAGGCACTGATATGGCAAGAGATAAAGCAATGAATAGAAAACAAATTGACAATTTATTGAAAATGCCTTCTGAGGAGCGGTGTAGTTACTTTATTAGATATTGTGCCGACTTTGAAGAGGTGTGGGGGCTGGTTGTTGGAGAGGACAATTGGGTTATTTTTAACGACAAAGAGGGTGATGAAATATTTCCTCTATGGCCTCACCGTGATTTAGCTGAAGAGTGCTGTTTCTCAGAACATAGGGAACTTGGTGCCGAGCCGTAATCAATGCCGCTGGATGTATTTCTAGAGGAATGTGTCGCCGATATGTTTCGCCAAGGAGTGTGTTTTGTTGTCTTTTATAATAAAGAGTGGGAAGGAATTGTTGTCAGAGCTAAAAAACTAAAAGAAAAACTGGTTGATGAAATAGAATCGACTTGGGAATAAAGCATACCTGTACAGGGTCAGTATTGGGGTCAGGCTTGCATAATTGCATTATTATGCGGCCTAGGCTATCCTCGCCGCATGGCTCGCAGATCGCGCATACATGTTCCCGGCGGCGTCTATCATGTGATGCTGCGGGGCAATGGCGGGCAGGTCATCTTTCCCAACGCGAATGAAGGTGCGGCCTTCCTGGCGCTGCTGGCCGCGGGGGTGGGGCGCTATGGCTTCCGCTGCCACGGCTATTGCCTGATGCCGAACCATGTGCATCTGGTGCTGCAGGCCGGCGCGATTCCGTTGTCGCGGGCGATGCAGAACCTGTCCTTCCGCTATAGCCGCCACATCAATGCGCGCGAGAGGCGCATCGGCCACCTGTTCCAGGGGCGCTACAAGGCGATCCTGGTGGATGCCGACGCCTATCTGCTGGAACTGATGCGCTATGTGCATCTGAACCCGGTGCGTAGCGGTCTCTGCGACAAGCCGGAGGCCTGGCGCTGGAGCGGCCATCGCGCCTATCTGGGCCGGGTGGATGCGCCCTGGCTGACCACCGACTGGGTGCTGTCGATGCTGGCGCCGCGCGCGGTCGACGCGCGGGCGGCCTATGCGGCCTTCGTGGCCGAGGGCATGGGCGAGGGGCGGCTGCCGGAATTCCACGCCGGCAATGGCGGCGGCGGGCGCATTCTGGGCGATGACGATTTCATCGAGGCCGCGATGGCGAAGGCCGGCGAGCGGCCGGAAAACCCGCCGGTGCCGGAGGCGATCGTCGCGGCAGTGGCGCGCGAATATGGCGTGACGGCGGATACCCTGGCCGATCCGTCGCGGGCCCGGACATTGTCTCAGGCGCGCGGCCTTGCCGGGCTGATCGCGCGGGATCTCGGCGCGGCGCCGCTCAGCGCCCTGGCGGCGCGTTTCGGCCGCGACCTGTCCAGCTACAGCCGGGCGGTGCGCCGTGCCGAGGAACAGGCCGCGTCGGACGAAGCCCTGGCGGCGCGGATAGAGGCGGTCAAAAATGCAATTATGCAAGCCTGACCCCGATGCTGACCGTTAGGCCTTCACGAACTCGGAGAATCGGTCCACGATGTCGAGAAGCTCCACGGTAAGGTAGCCACGAGCGGCTTCCGACATGTCGCTGGGCACCCCGAACATGACCTCGGCGATGCCGCCGGTAATGCAGGCCAGGGTGTCCGCGTCGCCGCCCAGGGAGATGGCATTGCGGATCGCATCCTCGAATGACGTGGCCTCCAGGGCGCAGGTGATCGCCTGTGGGACCGTTCCGCCACTGGAGACGTCGAAGTAGTAGTCGGGGCGGATTTCATCGACTGTCCGACTGAGACTGTAGCCGAAGCGCTGGGTAATCTCCTGGCGAATGGTCTGCGGCTCGGTTCCAGCCATCGCAATCCACATCGTGAGAGCAACCGCCTGTGCGCCCCCGATGGCACGCGGATGATCGTGGGTGACTGCCGACGACTTTTCCGCCAGGGCCAGCAGTTCGGCTTCATCTCTGGCTACATAGGCCACCGGGCTCACGCGCATGGCCGAGCCGTTGCCCCAACTATTGTAGGGGCCCATATCCGAGAACGCCCACTGTCTGAACATGCCCCCATAGCCCCGATGGGGATATCTCCCGACATAATTGCGAAGGTAGACGGCGAAGTCACCGTCATTCATCAGGCAGTCTGCGACCGCCACGGTGCAGACGGTATCGTCCGTGAAGCGACAGCCGGGGCCAAAGAACGGGAAGTCCTTGCTCTTGAAATCTGCGCCTTCGTAGATCGAGCCGACGATGTCGCCGGTGATGGCTCCTATCATCCTTCCTCCTGTTCTTTGCGCCGGAATGCCGCTGCCCGGCAGATTGTACACGATTACCCCTCGCCCTGCAGGCGGTATGTAGAGAGCAAGGAAACGTGTAACGCGGGTAATGGGGTCAGGCTTGCATAATTGCATTATTTTGCCGGCTGCGCCGTTACGGAGGGAAAGGCGAACTGCAGAGACACTGGGTGGGGCTTTTCGGCCTGCCCCGGATGGGCCCCACCTTCGGGGCCATGCTGCTCTCGGGCCGGCGCGGGGCCGAGATTGTGCAGACGTTGCTGAACGCCGCTGAGTTCGGAAATCGGATCCAGGTCGCCGAGGTTCAATTCGTACT
>JBFFGY010000358.1:0-2865 GCA_041557215.1 Alphaproteobacteria bacterium | reverse complement strand
GCGGCGCTGCTGGCCGCCGCAATTGCGGCATTCGCGGTCGGCGCCCTTGCGCGTCGCAGGCTGGGCGGGTACACCGGCGATGTTCTTGGCGCGCTGCAGCAGCTGTCGGAAATCGCCGCGCTGCTGACGCTTGCCGCGGTAATGTGAGGGAATCCTGCCTATGACGACGACCGTAACCCGCTGGTGGTGGATCCGCCATGCCCCCGTACCGAATCCGGAAGGCTGCTGTTACGGCCAGTTCGACAAGGATTGCGACGTTTCCGACGTCGAATCTTTCCAGGGGCTCAGCACCATGCTGCCCGAAGATTCGGTGCTGGTGACCAGCGACCTGTTGCGCACCAAGAAAACTGCTGCCGCGATCGCCGAAGCCGGGCTGACACTCCCCGAACCGATCGAGGAGGTCAGCTGGCGCGAACAGTCCTTCGGCGCCTGGCAGGGGATGAGATACGAGGATATCTGGGATTCCCGCGGCGGCCGCCATCCATACTGGCTTGCCCCGGCCTATGAGCGCCCGCCAGAAGGTGAGTCCTTTGCCGACCTGCTGGCGCGATTCGCCCCCACGCTGCACCGGCTGAACCGCGAACATGCCGGGCGCGATATCGTATCGGTCGGCCATGGCGGCACGATTCGCGCGGCGCTGACCATCGCGCTGGGGCTGCAGCCGGAAACGGCGCTGTCCTTCGCCATCGAGAATCTGTCGCTGACACGCATCGACCACATCGCCAACGCGGCAGGGCCAGCCTACTGGCGCGTCGTTGCGGTCAACCAGCGGCCGAAACTGGACGACATATCGGTGCTGCGCGACGCCTGGGTTAAGGCGGAAAGCAAGGCCTGACATGGGGGCGGGGGCATGAGTGGCAGGATTCTGCCCCGCGTGACCCTGGTGCTGGGCGGCGCCCGTTCGGGCAAGAGCCGCCATGCCGAACAGATGATTGAATCGGCGCTTGGCGGTGCCTTCTATGAAGGCGCGACCTATCTGGCGACCGCCGAAGCCCTGGACGACGAGATGAAGGCCAGGGTCGCCGAGCACCGAGCCCGCCGGGGCGATGCCTGGATCACGGTGGAAGAACCGCTGGATCTGGTAGGGGCGTTGACCGAGCATGCCGACCCCAAACGCCCGATTCTGGTGGATTGCCTGACGCTGTGGCTTAGCAACCTGATGGGCTCGGGACACGACATTGACGCACAGACGGCAGCGCTTGCCGCGCGATTGCAAGACATCGGCGGGCCGGTCGTGCTGGTCTCCAACGAGGTCGGGCTGGGCATCGTGCCGGACAATGAACTGGCAAGGACCTTTCGCGACCATGCCGGAAGGCTGAACCAGGCGGTTGCGCAGGCGGCGGACCGTGTGTTGTTCGTTGCCGCCGGCCTGCCGATGACATTGAAGTAAGAGGGACAGAACAGACATGGCCGCACGCATTCCCGCGACCGTCATCACCGGATTTCTGGGCGCCGGCAAGACCAGCCTGATCTGCCATATGATCGAGAACAACCGGGGCAAACGCCTCGCCTTTCTGATCAATGAATTCGGCGATCTCGGCATCGACCGGGAATTGCTGCTGGGCTGTGGCATCGAGGGTTGCGGCGAGGAGGACGTGGTGGAACTGGCCAACGGCTGCATCTGCTGCACCGTCGCCGATGATTTCCTTCCCGCGATCGAGGCGATCTTGGACCGGCCGACTCCGCCCGACCATATCCTGATCGAAACCTCCGGGCTGGCTCTGCCCAAGCCGCTGGTGCGCGCCTTCAACTGGCCGGAAGTGCGCGCCCGCGTGACCGTGGACGGGGTGGTCGCCGTGGTCGACGCGGCCGCCGTCGCCGCCGGCCGTTTCGCCGAGGACCCGGCCGCGGTGCAGGCTCAGCGCGAGGCCGACCCATCGCTGGACCACGAGAATCCGCTGGAAGAGGTGTTTGAGGACCAGCTGCTCTGTGCCGATATGGTGGTGCTGAACAAGGCCGACCTGCTGGATGGTGCCTCCATGGCGCGGGTGGAAGCCGAGCTCTCGCCCAGCTTGCGCGCCGGTGTGCATCTGGTCTATTCCGCCCATGCGCGGGTCGATGCGGCGGCCCTGCTGGGCATCGATGCGGCGGCCGAGGACGACCTCGACTCGCGCCCCTCGCACCATGACGGCGTCGATGGCGAGCATGACCATGATGATTTCGAAAGCTTTACCGTGGATCTGGGAACGGTGGCGGATGCGGAGGCGCTGGAAGCCCGGTTGGTCGAGGTGGTGACGGCGCATGACGTGCTGCGCATCAAGGGATTCCTCCACCGTCCCGGCCGCGACCGGCGCGAGGTCGTGCAGGGTGTCGGCCCCCGTTTCCAGCGCTATTTCGACCGCGACTGGCGCGACGGCGAGGGCCGCCGCAGTGAACTGGTGGTGATCGGCCTGAAGGGACTGAATCGCGCCGCCATCGAATCGGCGATCCGCGACGTGGTGACCCCGGCCCAGGCGGCGGAGTAGCAAATTGGCGGGCTGTCAGGTAGCCGAACGGCCTCATACTTCGAGACGGTTGCTGCACAACCTCCTCAGCATGAGGACACGAACGCCCGAGCCTCATGCTGAGGAGCGGCAAAGCCGCGTCTCGAAGTATGAGGTTGCTCTCCCGCGCGGTTTCGCGCCGAAATCCTGCCCGATTACATTTTTTAATTGTTGCCCTCCGGTCGGCTTTTCCCTTTCGTGATTTCATGCATCTTCTTGCCGCACAGCCGGGGACTATCGAGGACGGGTCGGAGGCGGTCGATCTTGGCCAGACGCCGGGCGACATCGTCTTCCTGACATCCGCGGATACCGAAATCGCCTGCCTCGCGCAGGCGCAGGCGATCCGGCTGGCGGAGGACAAGAATGCACCGACCTTGCGGCT
>JBFFGY010000357.1:0-2883 GCA_041557215.1 Alphaproteobacteria bacterium | reverse complement strand
GCTGGAGGTCCGCCGGACAGCGAACCTTCATACCGGCGGCACGATTCATGACGTAACCGGAGACCTTCACCCGGCATTGGCGGATGCCGCAATCCGGGCGGCAACCGTGCTGGAGATTCCTGTCGTCGGATTCGACTTCCTTGTCCCCACGCCCGGCGGGCCGGACTACGTCATAATCGAAGCGAACGAGCGCCCGGGGCTGGCCAACCACGAGCCTCAGCCCACGGCCGAGCGCTTTATCGACCTTCTGTTCCCCCAGACCGCGGAGACCGGAAATTGACCAATCAAAAAGCACAGGACCAGTTCAGACAGATCGATATCGATCGGAGCGCACTGGCCCGAACACTGCTTGACCTTCTCGAAATCCCCAGCCCGGCGGGATATACCGACACGATCGTCCGTTATGTCGCAGAAACCCTTGACGAAATCGGTATCGAACTCGAATTGACCCGGCGTGGAGCCATTCGCGCCAATCTGGCAGGCTGGCAGTCCAGCCCTGATCGCGCCGTGGTCAGCCATCTGGATACGCTGGGCGCCCAGGTAAAGAATCTGAAGGCCAATGGGCGCTTGGAACTGGTGCCGATCGGCCATTGGTCCGCGCGTTTCGCGGAAGGCGCACGCGTGACGATCTTCACCGACGAAGGCCCCCGTCGCGGCACCATCCTGCCGCTGAAAGCATCCGGCCATACCTTCAACAAGGAGATCGATAGCCAGCCGTCGGCCTGGACCAATATTGAAATCCGGGTCGACGAGATCGTCCATTGCCGGGATGATCTGACGAGTCTGGGATTCAATGTCGGCGATATCATCGCCGTGGACCCGCAGCCGGACCTGACCGAGGCCGGCTTTATCAACTCGCGCCATCTGGACAACAAGGCTGGGGTCGCGGCGATGCTTGTGGCCTTGCGGGAAATCTGCAAGGCCGGCATCGTGCCGCCTGTCGATTGCCATTTCCTGTTCACAATTTCCGAAGAGGTCGGATCAGGGGCTTCGGCGATCCTGCATGGCGATGTGGCGGAACTTGTAGCGATCGATAACGGGACGCCCGCGCCCGGGCAGAATTCATCGGAATTCGGTGTCACTGTCGGCATGGCCGATTCAACCGGCCCATTCGACTACCACCTGACCCATCTGTTACTGAATCTCGCCAGGGAAAACGGCATTCCGCATCAACGCGACGTTTTCCGCTATTACCGGTGCGATGCCGCCTCGGCGATCGAGGCCGGCAACGACATACGCACGGCCTTGCTCACATTCGGGGTCGATGCGAGCCACGGTTACGAGCGTACCCACCTGGACGCCCTCGAATCGGTATCACGGCTTCTGACGTGCTACGTCCAATCGCCGCCGGTGGCTTCGCGCGACCGGTACGAATTGGGGCCGGTAAAGGGTTTTACCGAGCAACCGGTCGACTGATCCGGAAACAGCCGCTCAGCTCTCTTCCTCGGAGATCTGCCTTGCGGCTTCCTCGAAGAAGCGGTCCATCTCGATGCGGACCATATGCTCGGAAATATCCAGCCCCTTGGCGGTCAGGTCGGCGAGCAGCTTCTCCACCACGTCGTCCTGGCCCGGCTTTTCGAAATCGGCGACGACGACTTCCTTGGCATAGGCGTCCGCCGCCTCGCCGGTGATGCCCATCTGCTCGGCCGCCCACAGGCCGACCAGCTTGCAGCGCCGGGCATTGGCCTTGAAGGCGCGCTCCTGGTCCAGCTTGTATTTGGCTTCGAAGGCCTTTTCGCGATCGTCGAATTTGGTCATGAAAGTGACTCTCCTGGCGAATGTTTGTTGCGACTTACTTAGCCACTGGCCCGCGCCCGTTCAAGCGTTACCGGGGAAATTCCGTTTCTCTCGGGCGCCACCTGACAACCTGTTGCATCGCGCCCCTCCCGTCATGCGCCAATTTACCATAGCCGCAGCAATTTCCGGCGACGAAATACTGTCTTGACCGGCCTTCTGTGCTAACCAGCAGCCATGTGCACGCTCGTAATCCTGCGCCGGCCCGGGCATGACTGGCCGGTATTGATCGCCGCCAACCGCGACGAAATGGCCGGCCGCCCCTGGAAAGCGCCGGCCCGCCACTGGCCCGACCGCGCGGAAGTGGTCGGCGGCATCGACCTGGAATCGGGGGGAAGCTGGCTGGCCCGCAACGATCATGGCGTCGTGGCGGCGATCCTGAACCGTGTCGGCACGCTGGGCCCGGCGGCGGGCAAACGCACCCGCGGCGAACTGGTGTTGGACGCGCTGGACCATGCCGACGCCGGCGCGGCCGCCGTGGCGTTGGCCGACCTCGACCCCGGCGCCTACCGCCCCTTCAACCTGGTGGTGGCCGACAATACGAGCGCATGGTGGCTGGCGGCGCGCGAGGGTGCGCGGAACATCGTCGTCGAGCGCATCCCCGACGGCCTGTCGATCCTGACCGCGCATGATTTGAACGATACAGACAGCAGCCGCATCGCGCGCTATCTGCCCCTGTTCTGCGCGGCAGAAGCCCCCGACCCGAAAAAAGGCGACTGGTCCGCTTGGCAGGCGCTGATGGCCAGCCGCGAGACCGACGATGACTATTACGGCGCCATGAACATCGTCACCGGCGGCGGATTCGGCACCCTCTCCAGTTCCCTGATCGCCCTGCCCTGCCCCGAGGCAGCAGACCCGCGCGGCAAATGGCTGTTTGCCGACGGAAGACCGGGGGAGGCGAATTTTGTGGCTGTGGAGGAAACATGAGGGGGTTGCGCACCTCGCGATGACCAAACAGATTGCGTGAACCCCAAACCCGCCAGCAAGGAACGAGTTCCATGACCAGCACCGACGTCCTGCGCATCATCACCTCCGGCGCCTTCGCCGCGGCCCTGGAAAAGCTGCTGCCGCTGTACCAGGCGCAGGGGG
>JBFFGY010000356.1:0-2967 GCA_041557215.1 Alphaproteobacteria bacterium | reverse complement strand
CCATCATCCGCTGGGTCGGCGATGACCCGGGACGCGAAGGATTGCTGGACACGCCGGGTCGTGTTGTCCGTGCGTGGGAGGAATTCGGCGCAGGCTATGCGCAGGATCCGAAGGAAATCCTCGCCCGCACCTTCGAGGAGATCGCCGGCTATGACGAGATGGTGGTGTTGCGGGATATCGGCTTCGAGAGCCACTGCGAACATCACATGCTGCCCATTATTGGCCGGGCCCACGTCGCCTACCTGCCGCGCAACCGCGTGGTCGGCATCAGCAAGCTGGCACGGATCGTCGAGGCATTCGCCAAGCGCCTTCAGATCCAGGAGAAAATGACCGCCGAAATCGCCGATACGATCCAGGAAGTGCTGGACCCATACGGCGTGGCCGTGGTGGTTGATGCGGTGCATCATTGCATGACGACGCGTGGCGTCCGTCGCGAGGGGGTCAGCATGGTCACCAGCCGAATGCTCGGCGCCTTCCGCAGCAGCGCCAACACAAGGCGCGAGTTCCTGGCCATGATCAGGGGCGGCGCGGGAACCGGCGGCTGAGCTGGTTGCCTCACTTGCCATATGGGGCTGAGGACATTTCCCGGACCAACATGCGGGAAACGTCGGTTATTTTCTGATGCACGCCGTCGGTCCACTTGCGTTTGGCGCCGGATACTCATTCCTCCGGGCTGGACATTCGGGGGCAAATCGCCGAATCTCCCGGCGCGTAAGGTAACAACGGGCAGGGGCGCGCCTCTTGATCGATTTCCGTCCGATACTGTTCATCGTCGGGATATTGCTGTCGACGCTGGCGGTGGCGATGACACTGCCGGCGGTGGCCGACCTGCTGGTCGCCAATCCGGACTGGCGGGTGTTCGCATCGGCCGCGGCGCTGACTTTGTTCATCGGTGTCTCGCTGATCCTGTCGACGCGGTCATCGACCCGGCGCATCAATCTGCGTCAGGCCTTCGTGCTGACCGCCTTGTGTTGGCTGGTGATCCCGACCTTCGGTGCCCTGCCCTTCAAGTTCTCGGCGCTCAACATGCATTACCCGGATGCCTTCTTCGAGGCCATGTCGGGGGTGACCACCACGGGCTCCACCGTAATCGTCGGGCTGGATAGCGCTCCGCCGGGCATTCTGTTGTGGCGCGCGCTGCTGCAATGGCTGGGCGGCATCGGCATCATCGCCATGGCGATTACCGTGCTGCCGCTGCTGCAGGTCGGCGGTATGCAGCTGTTCCGAATGGAAAGCAGCGACAAGTCGGAAAAGGCCTTGCCTCGCACCGCGCAGATCGCAGGCTGGACGGGGGTGATTTATTTGGCGCTGACGCTGCTTTGCGCCCTGCTTTACTGGTTGGCCGGGATGAGCGGCTTCGATGCCGTGGCCCATGCCATGACGACCATCGCCACCGGTGGCTATTCCACCCGTGATGCCTCGATAGGTTTCTTTGACAGCGCCTGGATAGACATCATTGCGGTAGTTTTCATGCTGATCGGCAGCCTGCCGTTCGTGCTTTATCTGCGCGCATTGCGCGGCGCGCCCGGGAGCCTGTGGCGCGACGAGCAAGTCCGGCTGTTCCTGGTCATCGTCGCCCTGTCAGTCGCGGTAATGGCGCTGTACCTGCATCTGAGGAACGAAGTGGAGGCGCTCACCGCGTTGAGGCTGGCGTCTTTCAACGTAATCTCGATAATTACCGGCACCGGCTACGCCACCACGGATTTCGGCCTGTGGGGCGGGTTCGCCGTTGCGGCCCTGTTCTGCATGATGTTCATCGGCGGATGCGCCGGATCGACGACCTGCGGACTGAAAGTGTTCCGCTTCCAGGTGCTGTACGCCGCCGCCAGCATCCAGCTGCGTCGGTTGCTTCAGCCCAACGGGGTCTTCATCCCCTACTATAACCGCAAGCCGATAAGCGAACAGGTTCTCGCCTCGGTCATGGCCTTCTTCTTCCTGTTCATCCTGTGCTGGGCGGCTTTGGCGATCGGGCTGGGATTCACAGGGCTGGACTTCCTGACAGCAACCTCCGGCGCGGCGGCCGCGATCGCCAATGTCGGTCCGGGGCTGGGTGATATGATCGGCCCGGCAGGAAATTTCGCCGATTTGCCGATCGCCGCGAAATGGATGCTGTCCTTCGGAATGTTATTGGGACGGCTTGAACTTTTCACCATTCTGGTGCTTCTGATGCCCAGTTTCTGGCGAGCCTAGAACCAGAGCCTTCAACCCGCACCCGGCCGCTGTTTCGCGGGACCCATAATTCGATCGTAAAGAGTGCTGGGATCCTGAACAGCAGGCAGGCGAATATCCAACCGCGCTTCGCCTGACTCGAAACAACTCCCCAGGGAACGAGCAAGTTCCTCCAGTCCCGATCTGATTTGCACCAGCCCGCTGGGGCCGCGGAGCGGCGCAGCGAACAATCGCATCAGCGCATCGCGAGCGACCGCGTTCATTCCGTTCTGGCCGGTTACGATCAGCATGGCGGCCGCCAGATCCACGACCGGACTGTAGGGCAGCATCAGGTCGTCAATCAGCCCGCCTTTCTCGCGTGCGCCGCCCAGCCCGACGGAAGGGTGCAACCCGGCCGCATGCACCGCGCGGGCCGCCTCGATCCGAAGCATGGTATGCGCGAAATTGATCACCGCGTTACCGTCCGGCCTGGCTGGGTTTCGTCTGAAATTAGGGCCCGCGAGCCAGGACCAGTAAAACCTGCCGATCTGATCTTCCAGTTCGGTCTGTTTCCGGGCACGTCCAATCCGGCCGGCCGCGTAAGCCGGGGTCGCCGCCTTGCGCAGAGCCTTCAGGGCCGCCCCCTTCCCCATCGCCTCGACCACCGCTTCACGCTGATCGTCGCGTGCTTTCAAGAGTATTCGCCGAAGATGCCGGCCAAGGGGCGCATCCAGCCCCATTTGCGCCCTGACTCGAGCGGGCCACCGTTGTCCCGAAGCAGGCCAAGGCAGCATTTTCGAACCGAAATTTTCGTCGCAT
>JBFFGY010000355.1:0-2980 GCA_041557215.1 Alphaproteobacteria bacterium | reverse complement strand
GTCGATCTGTTCGGTCACCCGCATGGTGCCGATTTCGGCCGCCATCGCCGCGCCGATGCGCCCCGCCACCATCAGCCCGGCCAGCACCGGCCCCAGCTCGCGCGTCATCGACAGCACCACCACGTTGGGAACGGCGCTTTCCGCCGAAAAGCGCGCAAAGCCGGTATAGCTCTGCAGCGCCAGCACCATGCCGGAGAACAGCGTGGTCAGCCCGACCACGGGAAGCGAGTAATAACCGATCTCGATCATCTGCCGGCCGATCAGGCGCGGATAGATCGGCGGGCGGACGCAGTGCGAAACGGAGATTATGGCGAAGAGCGCCAGGCGGCCGGTCGCCGCCAGGAAGCCCAGGAAGGCTCTGCCGATGGGCTGGAATATATTCACGCACCCTCTCCGCCGCCCAGATAGCGCCGACGATAGCGGCGGCCCAGGCTTGTCAGTATCTCATATCCGATGGTTCCGGCTTCTTCGGCCAGCGCGTCGACATCGTGATGCGGTCCTATCAGATCCACCATATCGCCGGGCCTTGCCTCCGGTACCTGCGTGACGTCGACGGTGATCAGGTCCATCGACACGCGCCCAACAACCGGGACGGCGGTCTCGCCGATATGAGCCGTCCCGCGACCGCTCAGACTGCGCAGATATCCGTCCGCGTAACCCGCCGCCAGGGTCGCCAATCGGGTGGGCCCGGTGAAGCGGTGGCTGGCACCATATCCAACGGTCTGGAGGGTGTCAACGTCGCGGATTTGAAGGATTTTTGCCTGCAGCCGCACTACCGGCGACAGCGGATTGGGTTTCCCCGGAAGCGGGTTTATCCCATGCAGGCAGACGCCCGGGCGGACCATGTCGAAAAGAAAATCGGGACCATGGAAAATGCCTGAGGAGGCAGAAAGGCTGGCCGGGGCATTCTGAAGCCGGGTCAGGACGCTCGCAAACTCGTCGCGTTGACGGCGGCTCATGGGATTGCCCGGTTCGTCGGCACAGGCCAGATGGGTCATGATCAGGGCCAGATCGATGCCGTCCAGACGAGTATGGTCCTGTGCCAGTTCTTGATATTCCGACTGCGGCAGACCCAGGCGCGACATGCCGGTATCCAGATGTAGCACTGCCGGCGTAGGGACGTTATCACAACAATAAGTGCGCCAGGCGTCAACCTGGCCGAGATCGTTGAGGGCCGGCATGAGCCGGTATTCGCGGAACAGCGCCGGCTCGCCCGTGACCAGCCCGTTCAGAACGGTGATTGTCGCTTCGGGCAGCAGGTCCCGCAATTCGATGCCTTCGTCCGGCGTGGCGACAAAGAAATTCCGGCAGCCCTGTCCCCACAGCGTCCGCGCGACAGGTCCCAGCCCGACCCCGTATGCATCGGCCTTGACCGCCGCCCCGGTCAGTGCCGGGCGGGCCTTCTCTGCAAGAAAACGATAATTCGCCGCAAGCGCATCGAGGTTGACCGTCAGGACCGAACTGCCATGGTCCGCGCCGGATTCCTTCGGTCCGCCCGTCAAAACGCGTCTTCGCCGCTATGTTGGCGGTCGAGATCGCCGAATTTCGTCAGGCTGCCGTCGAAGAACAGGTCGATTGTGCCGACCGGGCCGTGGCGCTGTTTGGCGATAATGACGCTGGCCGTGTTGGTCACTTCGGCCATGCGGGCCTGCCAGCGGGAGTGGCGTTCCTCGAAACGCTCGCCCTTTTCCTCGATCCCCAGGACCGGTTCGCCCTTTTCCAGGTAATATTGCTCTCGGAAAATGAACATGACGACGTCGGCGTCCTGCTCGATCGATCCGGATTCGCGAAGGTCGGCAAGCTGCGGCCGCTTGTCCTCTCGCTGCTCCACCTGGCGGCTGAGCTGCGACAGGGCAATGACCGGGACATCGAGTTCCTTGGCAAGCTGCTTGAGGCCGCGGGTGATCTCGGAAATTTCCTGCACGCGGTTTTCCGCGCGCCGGCCGGGAGAGCCCTGAAGCAGCTGCAGATAGTCGACCACGATCATGTCCAGGCCCTTCTGGCGCTTCAGCCGCCGGGCGCGGGTACGCATGGTGGAGACCGTGATTGCCGGCGTGTCGTCGATGAACAGCGATACCCGGCTCATATGCTGGCTGGCCACCGCGAAGGACTGGAATTCCTCGGCGTTGATCTCCCCCCGACGCACCCGGTCGGACGGAATTCCCGATACCTGCGACAGGATACGGGCGGCCAACTGTTCGGCAGACATTTCCAGAGAGAAAAACAGTACATGGTTGGTGCTGATATCCTCGTCCTCACCCGTTCTTTTTGCCTGCGCGGCATTGAAGGCGATGTTGGTGGCCAGCGCCGTCTTGCCCATGGCCGGGCGCCCGGCCAGGATGATCAGGTCGGACCCGTGCAAACCGCCCAGCCGGCGGTCCAGATCCTTTAAGCCGGTGGTGACGCCGACCACATGGCCTTCACGCTTGAAGGCCTGTTCGGCCTCTTCCAGTGCGACGATCGCGGCATGTTTCAGGGAGACGACGCCTTTTTCCGTCTCGCCGATGGTCGCCAGATCGTAGAGCTGCTGTTCCGCCTTCTCGATCTGCGCCACAGCGGAATCGTCGATTTCATGCTCGTAGGCATCGTTGACAACCCCTTCGCCCAACCCGATGAGCTGCCGGCGCAGATAGAGGTCGTGCAACAGGCGTCCGTAATCGGCGACATTCACGACGCTGATGATGCTGGCCGCCAGTTCGTACAGGTAACGCCCGCCGCCCGCGTTGGCCAGCGCCTCGTCGGCCTCGAAGAAATGGGCGAGGGTCTGGGGGCTGGCCTTTTGACCCCGCTCGACCAGCCGGCGCGCGGCATCGAAAATCCGGCCATGGACCGGCTCGTAGAAATGCTCGGGCAGCAGGAAGTCCGACACCTTTTCCAGAGCCCGGTCGTTGGTCAGGATAGCACCCAGCAGCGCGGCTTCCACCTCCACATTGTGTGGAGGAATCCGATAGGTGGGCAGGTCGCCACCGTCGCCATGCAG
>JBFFGY010000354.1:0-3003 GCA_041557215.1 Alphaproteobacteria bacterium | reverse complement strand
TCGGCAAGGGCATCCGCGGCGCGCCGCGCGATGCGCTGGTCGGCGACCTGACCCCGCCGGCGCTGCGGGGCGCGGCCTATGGCTTGCGCCAGACGCTGGATACGATCGGGGCCTTCGCCGGCCCCTTGCTGGCCATCCTGCTGATGGTCGCCTTTGCGGGTGACATGCGGGCGGTGTTTTGGGTCGCCGCGATCCCAGCCTTCGGGGCGGTTCTGGTACTAGTGCTGGCGGTGAGCGATCCGCCGCTGAAGCCGTCCAAGACGATCCGCCGCAATCCGCTACGTCTGGAGGCAATGCGCAATCTCGGGAGTGAATACTGGATCCTGGTCCTGGTCGCCGGCTTCCTGATGCTGCCGCGTTTCAGCGAGGCTTTCCTGCTGTTGCGGGGCGGCGAGGGGGCATTGACGCTGGCCTTCGTGCCGCTTGTGCTGGTGGCGATGAACCTTGCCTATTCCCTGACGGCCTATCCGGCCGGGCGGCTGTCCGACCGGGTCGGGCGGCGCGGCTTGTTGGCGGCCGGTTATGTCGTACTGATGTTGGGCGATATGGTTCTGGCGCTCGCGGGAAACTGGCTGACCGTGCTGGGGGGCGCGGTACTGTGGGGCATCCATATGGGCATGACCCAGGGCATCCTGGCGGCCTTGGTGGCCGACACTGCGCCGGCGGACCTCCGCGGCACGGCCTTCGGCGTCTTTCATATGGTCGGCGGTGTGTGCCTGCTGCTGGCCAGCCTCATCGCCGGCGCGCTGTGGCAGGCCATCGGCCCGGGCGCGACCTTCGGCGTCGGCGCGGTGGCTGCGGGCCTGTGTATCCCGGCAATCCTGCTGCTGCCAAGGAAATGATAGGCGGCGCTACTCCGCCGCGTCAGCCGTCGCCGTGGGGTTCTTCCATTCCGCCATCAATTCCGCCTCGCGGGCCTTGGCCTTCTCCATCGCGGCCTCCTTCACATGGCCGTAGCCGCGGATCTGTTCGGGGATTGAGGCGATTTCGGTGGCCAGCGCATGGTTCGAGGCGTTCAGATCGTTCAGCAATGACGCGACGGTGTTATCGTAGTCCCGGATCAGCCGGCGTTCGGCCTTCCGTTCTTCGGTATAGCCGAAGATATCAAGCCCGGTACCGCGCAGGCCCTTGGCCTTGGCGAGCAGCCTGAAGACGCCAAAGACCCAGGGGCCGAAGCTTCTCTTTTCCAGATGGCCGGTGTCCAGGTCACGGCGCGTCACCAGCGGCGGCGCCATATGGACGCGGATCTTGTAATCGCCCTCGAAATTTCTTTCGATCGCGGAACGGAACTCCTCGCTCAGATATAGCCGTGCGACCTCGTATTCATCCTTGATGGCCAGCAGCTTGAAATAGTTCCGGGCGACCGTCTCGGCCAATTCTTCCTGGCCGGGGACACGGTCGGCTTCCGCAGCCTGCACCTTGGCTACGAAGTCGGCATAGCGCTGCGCATATTTCGCATCCTGGTAATCGGTAAGCCAGGCGACGCGTTTGGCGACGATTTCGTCCAACGTTTTCGCGGTTTCCGGCTCGGGCGCCTTGCCGGCGGCCGCAACCAGCTTCTCCACCGCAGCGAGGTCGTGCGCGGCGCGCCGGCCCCACAGGAAGGCCTGCTTGTTGGCCTCGACCGAGACGCCATTGACCTCGATGGCGCGCATCAGCGCCTCATGGCCCAGCGGGATCAGGCCTTTCTGCCAAGCGAAACCGAGCATGAACTGGTTGACGAATATGCTGTCGCCGAGCAGCGCCTTGGCCAGGCGGGTGGCCGGAACATAGTCGGCGCCGTCCCCGACCGCCTCGTCGATGGCCGCGCGCATGTTATCGGCGGGCAGGTCGAAATCGGGGTCGCGGGTGAAATCGCCCGTGACCATCTCATGGGTGTTGACGATGGCGCGGGTCCGCCCGGCCTGCATCTTGCCCAGTGCGTCGGCACCCGCGGTGACCACCAGATCGCAGCCGATCACCAGGTTGGCGCCACCCGCCGCAATCTGAACGGCGTGGATATCGTCCGGTTTCGGGGCAATCCGCACATGGCTGGTGACCGCGCCGAATTTCTGCGCCAGCCCGGCGATATCCAGCACGCCGACGCCGCGATCCTCGACATGGGCGGCCATGCCCAACCCTTGCGCGATGGTGATGATCCCCATGCCGCCGATGCCGGTTACCAGGATGCTGTACGGTTCGCTCAGCGGCGGCAGTTTCGGTTCCGGCAGGGCGGGGAAGGGGGTGTCCGCCGAAAGACACTGATTATCCGGCTTGCGCAAATCTCCCCCCTCGATGGTCACGAAGCTGGGGCAGAAGCCGTTGACGCAGGAGAAATCCTTGTTGCACGCCGACTGGTCGATGGCGCGCTTGCGGCCGAATTCCGTTTCCACCGGCACCACCGACAGGCAGTTCGAGGCCAGCGAACAGTCGCCACAGCCCTCGCAGACCGCCTCGTTGATAAAGGCGCGGCGCGGCGGATCGACCATCAGGCCGCGCTTGCGACGGCGGCGTTTTTCGGTGGCGCAGGTCTGGTCGTAGATGATGGCGGTGACGCCGGGGATCGTCCTGATCTGCTTCTGGATATGCTCCAACTCGTCGCGGTGGTGAACCTTCACGCCGGGCGCCCAGCCCGCGCCGATGGGGTATTTGTCCGGTTCGTCGGTGACTACGACGGTTTTCACCACACCCTCGCCATAGAGCTGGTTGGTGATCTGCGGGACGGTCATTGTGCCGTCCACCGGCTGTCCGCCGGTCATCGCCACCGCATCGTTAAAGAGGATCTTGTAGGTGATGTTTGCGCCCGAGGCCACGGACTGCCGCACTGCCAGGATGCCGGAATGGAAATAGGTGCCGTCGCCGATATTGACGAAGACGTGGGGTTCCTCGGTGAAGGGTGCCTGGCCGGTCCAGGTGACGCCCTCGGCGCCCATCTGGGTATATGTTTCTGTGCGCCGGTCCATCCACTGCGACATGTAATGGCAACCGATGCCGGCCAGCGCGCGGCTGCCCTCGGGCACCTTG
>JBFFGY010000353.1:0-3014 GCA_041557215.1 Alphaproteobacteria bacterium | reverse complement strand
CTTTTCGGCACCAGGCTGACCAATATCACGCGCCATCTGCGCCATCGTGATGTCGATATCGCCCTGGGAAAGACATCCGCCGCGGTCAAGGACTGGGCCGGCGGCACCCGCATCGGCGAATGCCTGCACCAGTTCAATCAGGACTGGTCGCGGCGCGTCCTGGCCCAGGGCGCGGTGGTGCTGTTGATCACCGACGGGCTCGACCGCGACGCCGGGGCCGGCTTGGCGGCGGAAATGCAGCGGCTGCATAAATCCTGCCGCCGGCTTATATGGCTGAACCCGCTATTGCGGTATGATGCCTTCGAACCGAAATCGCTGGGCATTCGCGCGATCATGCCCCATGTGGACGAGTTCCGCCCGGTGCATAATCTGGACAGCCTGGCGCAGCTGGCCGATATCCTCGGCAAGCGGGGCAACCTGCATGGGGCGGATATGAAAAAATGGCGGGAGATGGCGGCATGAATGAGACAAGCGCCGCGGAACGGCATGACGACATCCTGGAACAGGCGGCGGCCTGGCGGCAAGCGGGCGCAAAGGTGGCGCTCGCCACCGTGGTGCGCACCTGGGGCGCGTCGCCCCGTCCGGTCGGCAGCCAGATGGCGGTGCAGGATGGCGGCGATATCGTCGGATCGGTCTCCGGCGGCTGCATCGAGGGCGCTGTAATCCGCGAGGCAATGGAGGCCATGGAGGACGGCAAGCCGCGGCTTATGGAATTCAATGTCAGCAACGAGCAGGCCTGGGATGTAGGGCTGGCCTGCGGCGGCATTGTTCATGTCTTCGTGGAGAGGGTGGAATGAAGGCCGCTATCCTGAAATCCCTGCTGCAGGCCCGCGAGGCAAAATCCAGCGCGGCCCTGGTCACGGACGTGGAAAGCGGTGCGCAAACCCTGGTGGCGGACGGCGTTGCATCCGGCGATGTCGAGCTGGGGCCGGCGCTGCAACATTTCGTCGAGGACGCGCTGACCGCCGACAAGGGCATGACCGCCGATCTGAACGGCAAACGCTATTTCGTCCAGGTCTTCAACCCGCCGCGGCGGCTGGTTATCGTCGGTGCGGTCCATGCAGCCCAGGTTCTCGCGCCGATGGCCGCCCTGGCCGGCTATGAGGTAATCGTCGTCGACCCGCGCGGCGCCTTCGCCACCGAGGCGCGCTTCCCGCAGGTCACGCTGAATAACGAATGGCCGGACGACGCGCTGGAGGGGTTGGATATCGACCGGCGCACGGCGGTCGTCACACTGACCCATGATCCGAAATTGGACGACCCGGCGCTGAAGGTCGCTCTGCGCAAGGAGCCCTTCTATATCGGCGCGCTGGGCAGCAGGAAGACCCATGCCAAGCGCGTCGAAAGGCTGACCGCCGCCGGCTTTTCCGCCAAGGACATCGAGCGCATCCATGCGCCGGTGGGCCTGGATATCGGGGCCATCTCGCCGGCCGAGATTGCGGTTTCCATCGTCGCCGAACTGACGTCGGTGCTGCACCGGAAACTGGTCAGGGCCGAGCCATGAAATTCGGAGAAACACCGCTGGACGAGGCGCTGGGCGCTATACTGGCGCACGGCGTTTCGCCGGGTGGTGCAAGCTACAAGAAAGGCCGGGTACTCTCCGCCGACGATCTGGTGACGCTGCGCGCCGCCGGCATCGATAGCGTGGTCGCGGCGCGGCTGGAGGACGGCGATATCGGCGAGAACGAAGCAGCGGCAAGGATCGCCGCCCGCCTGACCGGGGAAAACCTGTCCGCCTCTGCCGCCTTCACAGGCCGCGTGAACCTCTATGCCGAGGAACGCGGGCTGGCGGTATATGACCGGATGGCGCTGGACCGCCTGAACAGCGTGGACGAGGCTGTCACCGTCGCCACGCTCGCCCCCTTCGCGCCGGTCGAACCCGGCCAGATGGTGGCGACGGTCAAGATCATTCCCTTCGCCGTGCCTGAAAACGTGCTGGAGCAATGCATCGGCCATATCGCCGAGGTTTTCCGCGTAGCGCCCTTCCATGCCGGTAAAATCGGCCTGATCCAGACCATCCTGCCTGGTACACGTGACAAGGTATTAAGCAAGACCGTGGAAGTCCTGGGCCGCCGCATTGAGGCATTGTCCGGCACGCTACCCGGCGACACCCGCTGCGGCCACAAGGTGGCTGCGGTCGCAGACGCTGTCCACCACTGGATCGCCGAAGGTTGCGCGATGGTATTGATCTCCGGTGCTTCGGCCATTACCGACCGGCGTGACGTCATCCCGGCGGCGATCGAGGCCGCGGGCGGCACGGTCGACCATTTCGGCATGCCGGTGGATCCCGGAAACCTGATGCTGATCGGCCATGTGGGCAAGGTGCCGGTACTGGGCCTGCCGGGATGCGCGCGCTCACCGAAGCTGAACGGATTCGACTGGGTTCTGCAGCGACTCGCCGCCGGCCTGATAGTCACCCGGCGGGACGTCATGGAAATGGGCGCCGGCGGCCTGCTGACCGAGATCGCCAGCCGCCCCCTGCCCCGCTCCGAAGCCTGCGCGCCGGCCCCCATACAGGCCCCTGCCCGCCCGAATATTGCCGCGGTTATCCTGGCCGCCGGCCAGTCTCGCCGTATGGGGCCGTCCAACAAGCTGCTGGCTGAAGTCGGCGGCCTGCCGATGGTCGCCCGCGTTGCCGACGCGGTTCTGGGATCTCGGGCACAGCCCGTAATTGCGGTTGTCGGGCATCAGGCGGATACCGTGCGTGCGGCGCTGGCCGGGCGCGACATCATCTTCGTCGAGAACCCCGACTATGCGGAAGGCATCAGCAGCTCCCTGAAACTGGGGTTGCGCGCCCTGCCGCGCGGCGTGGACGGCGCGCTGATCTGCCTCGGCGACATGCCGCGCGTGACCGCGGCCGAGATCGACAGGCTGATCGCCGCCTTCAACCCGCTGGAAGGACGCGCCATCTGCGTGCCCACCTTCCAGGGCAAGCGGGGCAATCCGGTCTTGTTCGCCCGGCGTTTCTTCGAGGAAATGGAATCCGTATCCGGCGATGTCGGCGCCCGCCATCT
>JBFFGY010000352.1:0-3030 GCA_041557215.1 Alphaproteobacteria bacterium | reverse complement strand
CTGGTTGGCGGGGCCTGGTATCTATACGATTTGGGCGCCTTCAGCAGCCGCCCCGCCTATGACCAGAGCTGGGCCTTCTGTGAGCCGGGTGACCGCTGCGTTGCCATTCGTGCGCCTTGCGAAAACTGGGCCGCCATATCCGAAAAGCATCTGGACGACGCCAAAGCCTATTACGACCACATGATTGCGCTGGTCGAGGAGTCGCCGCAGATGGAATGCGCGCCGTCGACGCCTAGCGACATCCAGCCCAAGGCCTATTGTCTGTCCGGGCTTTGCATGACCGCGCAATAATCGGCGGGCCGGCGCTTCCCCCTAGCCGCCGATCCTGCGGAAGACGATATCGCCAAGATCCAGCGGCTGCTTCCAGCCGGGGCCGGACGTATCCCACGGTCCCAGCTTGTGCTCTTCCTTGAAGCCGCTGCAGGAAACGGTGACATAATAGCTCTTCGCCGGATCGCCGGGATATAGCTGGATATCGAAACGTCCCTCAATTTCCTGGCCGACCTTGCGCTGGTTGGTCGCCGCATCCCACAGATCCAGCCGGCAATTCTTCAATTCGCGGCCGTCGGATTCCACCGCCGCCCCCTTGATGCGAATCCACCCCTGTTCCGACATGGGCGTACAGGCCGCCAAAGCGAGCAACCCGCCCATCGCCAACCTACGGAATGAAAACATCATACGCCTCCCCCGTTTTCGTACCTTAACGAACCTCCAGCATAGACCCCGCACAGAAAGCTTCAACTACATTGAATCATATAACCCGTGTTTTAGAAAAATTTTGCATGTACTTTATCCGATAAATTTTGCGGAAAATTTCCCCTGATGGTAAAGATTTCATTAACGGATTTCTCTCGGCTGGTCCGGTTGTCCGGACTGAAACGATCCCAACCTCGGCCGGCTGGAAATTGTATGTGGAATTACGACGACTTCTATTCTCCTGTTTGAAACGACACTCCGATGCCGGGCCTGAAGCCCGGCATTTTTTTGTTTCTCCATTTCAATGGACGTCCTACTGTCCCGACCTCTCGCCCAACAGCCGCCAGGGAAGGCAGTCCAATGAAGCCGGTCGATTTCTTGATGGGGCTGACGGTCGCCGTGACATGGGGCCTGGGGCTGACCTTTGCCAAAGCCGGCATGGCGCAGTTTCCGCCCATCCTGCTTATCGCCTTGCGCTTCACCGTAACGGCGCTTGCCCTCGTCTGGTTCGTGCCCAGGCCGCGCGGCATGATGATGCGGATTTTCGTCATCTCCTTCGTCATCGGGGCGCTTCAATACAGCCTTACCTTCACCGGGCTCTCCGGAATCGACGTGTCCCTGGCAGCGATCATCATCCAGATGGAGGTGCCGTTCGCGACGCTGATGGCGGTTCTTTTCCTCGGCGACCGGCTCGGCTGGTGGCGCAGCCTGGCTCTCGCCATTGCCTTCGCGGGCGTGATCCTGATTGCCGGCCAGCCCAGCGTCCAGGACGACCTGATGCCGGTTTTCCTCGTGCTGGGCGGCGCCCTGACCTGGGCCTGGGGCAATATCCTGATCAAGAAACTTGGCGACTCTCTGGGGGGATTCCAGCTCATAGCCTGGGTGGCCGTCTTCACTGCGCCGCAGCTATTCCTGGCTTCATTCATCCTGGAAGATGGCCATCTCGACGCTATCGCCAAAGCCGATACCGTCGGCTGGGGCACGGTTGTCTATCTCGGACTGGTGATGACCGCGTTCGGC
Source organism: Alphaproteobacteria bacterium (assembly GCA_041557215.1). GTDB lineage: Bacteria > Pseudomonadota > Alphaproteobacteria > UBA8366 > JADFVY01 > JADFVY01. Next base: position 1,314 of record JBFFGY010000352.1, on the reverse strand, counting down.
TATGGACTCTGGTTCAAACTGGTGGGGCGCCATCCGGTCAGCCATGTGATGCCCTTCCTGTTGCTGCTGCCGGTGGTCGCGAGCCTTGGCGGAATATTCCTTCTGGACGAATCATTGACGCCAAGAACGCTGGCGGGCGCAGCCCTGGTCCTCGGCGGCGTAGGACTGATCATGTATCGCCAGACGCGCCAACCCACGGAGCCCCCGGCGACGCCAAAGGCCGTTCCGCCGGATTGAACGCCGAGACCTGCTTGACCGGCTTTCGAGAGATGGCGATTGGCGTTCCCGCGCATGGGGCCGAAAGGCCAGTAGAAAGCGAAGTCAGGCGCTTGCCCGTTTGCCGGTGGCGCCGGTGAGGAATATGCGGCTGGGGGGCATCTTGACCGTTACAGTCGTACCGAGCCCCAACTGGCTGGCAATCTCCAGGGTCCCGCCATGCAGTTCCACAAGCGCCTTGGTCAGCGGCAGGCCAAGCCCGGTGCCCTCTTCGCCCTTTACCATCGGATCGCCGACCTGGCCGAACGGTTCCAGCGCCTTCGGGATGTCTTCGGGCGCCATGCCGGTGCCGCTGTCGATGATGCTGAAGACGAAACCGGTTTCCGGATGGGTATAGACCGCAGTCGTTATCCGTCCGCCGCTCGGCGTATGCCTGATCGCATTTGACAGCAGGTTGAACAGGATCTGGCGGATCTTGCGTTCGTCCGCGCGAAGCAGCGGCGGATCGTCCGGCAGCACCAGGGCCACCTGCAGATTGTTGCCGGCGATCCGGTGCTGCAGAAGGGTCTGGCAGCCTTCATAGACCCGCGCGAAATCGACCACTTCCTCCTCGAGCTCCAGCTTGCCGGATTCCACTTTCGCCAGATCGAGCATGTCATTGATCAGATCGAGCAGATGTTTGCCCGACTCATGGATATGGCCGGCATATTCCAGATAGCGTTCATTCTGCACCGGCCCGATCGCTTGCAGCTTCACCATCTCGGAGAAGCCGATGATCGAATTCAGCGGCGTGCGTAGCTCATGGCTCATATTAGCGAGGAATTCGGACTTCGCCTTGTTTGCCCGACGCTCCTTTTCCCGGGCATGGAACAGGTTATCGGCAGTCTGGCTGAGTTCCGCGCCCTGTTTTTCCAGCATGTCGCGCGTCATCTCGAGTTCGGTAATGCGGTCTTCAAGCGCCAGGCGATAACGATCCGCCCGTTCGACCGCCTTGTCCAATGCGCGCGCCGGCAACACCCACAGCACGACCATGACGCAGCCCGACAGCATCAGGCCGAGCGCCAGGCCGATCAGGGTAAACTGGTACAGGCCATGAGG
>JBFFGY010000351.1:0-3034 GCA_041557215.1 Alphaproteobacteria bacterium | reverse complement strand
CGGGCCCGTGCATCTTCGGCTTCACGATATAGACGCTGCCGGTCTTGCTGTTGTGCATCGGCCCGCGCCCCTTCAAATCGTGAATGGCGATCAGCGAGGTCACCATGGCATCGACGAAGGCTTCCGGCATTTCCCTGCCGTTGCGGTCCAGCACCATATCGGTATCCACCAACTGGCTGGCGATGCGCACCAGCATCAGGCTGCGGCCCGGCACGACCAGCTTCCCGCCGTCCGGCGCGGTGTATTCGCGGTCGTGGTTCAGGCTGCGATGCACCATGCTGCCGCCCTTGAGGAAGGTATCCTCGAGATTGCCCTTCATCAGGCCCAGCCAGTTGCGGTAGACGATGACCTTGTCGTCGGCGTCGACCGCCGTGACCGAATCCTCGCAGTCCTGGATCGTGGTGATCGCCGATTCCAGCTGGATGTCGTGGACGCCCGCCGGATGGTCCGCGCCGACCGGCAGGCCGCGGGCGATCCTGATCTCGATATGCAGATTGTTGTTGCGCAGCAGGATGGTCGAGGGTTCGTCGCCGTTATTTATATAGCCGGCGAACTGTTCCGGGCGCGCAAGGCCGGTTTCGCTGCCGTCCTTCAGGGTGGCGACAAGCGATTTGCGGCCGTCGGCGCCGTCCGCCAACGCATAGCGCGTGACCATGTCATGACCGGCTTTCGCCAGCGGCGCCGCCTGGTCCAGGAACCCGTCGGCATAGGCCATCACCCGCGCACCGCGCCTGGGATTGTACTTGCCGGTCTTCTCGCAGCCCTCGTCCTCAGGGATGGCGTCGCTGCCATACAGCGCGTCGAACAGGCTGCCCCAGCGGGCATTCGCCGCGTTCAGCGCGTAACGGGCGTTGTTGACCGGCACCACCAGCTGCGGGCCGGCGATGACCGCGATCTCCGGATCGACATTTTCGGTGGTTACCTTGAACTCGCCGCCTTCGGCGAGCAGGTAGCCGATTTCCCGGAGGAATGCGCGGTAGGCCGCGGGGTCGTGCGGCTGGCCCCTGTGCTGGATATGCCAGCCGTCGATCTTGTCGTGGAGTTCCTGCCGCTTCGCCAGCAGCGCGTCGTTTTGCGGTCCCAGTTCATCGACGATCTTCTCCAGTCCCTGCCAGAAGGCATCCGACGTCACGCCGGTGCCGGCCAGGGCCTCGTTCTCGACGAAATCATGCAATATGGCGGCAATCTGCAGTCCGCCCATTTGAATCCGATCGGTCATATTCCCCATGTAGCTCCGCTCGAAACCCGACAATTCACATCCGCGCGCCCCGGGTGCCGCGCGGGGCGGCAATATGCCGTACACCTACAGGGAGGTCCACCGGAATCCTTCCTTTAACCCGCTTTCGAACCGGATTCCGGTTCACTTTCGGGGCTTCGCCCCGCTCCCCCAAGGAGGGGCACGGTACCTACACCTTCATATGGGCCAAAGAAGAGCGCGGCTCAAGGCCGGAATCCGGGTTGCGCGGTCGCGGGAAAACCATCCGGAAACCGGCGGATTTCCGTAATAGATCGTATTTTATCGAAAACATATGTCATACATATGTTGACATACAATTACCTCATTCCCATATGCAATTCATTAACGCATTTGCGCGATGCTTACTAACGCATAGGGAGAAGACGGATGAGGTCCCATGGCTGACAAGATGACCCCGCTGAGCGTGCGGATGAGCGCCGACGACATGGCCATGCTGTCGGCCCTGAAAATTCCCGATGCGGTGACGCCGAGCGAGAAGATCCGCCGCCTGGTTCGAACCGCCCACCGCCAGCACGAGGGCCGAAAGGACTATGCCGAGGCCTTGCAGGTGGAGGAGGAACGGATCGCCCCGCTGCTGCACCGGATACGGGCGCTCGAGGCCAGCCACCGGGTTCATTCCGAACTGCTGGTCCACACCCTGGCCTGGCTGCCGGACATGGCCGCCACCGCGATGTCTTCGCTGGCGGAGTTCGAGAAGGCTGACGGGGTCGAAAAGGTAACGGAAAACCTCGCCAAGACCGAGGCCGCGGTAACCGAGAGGGTTTTCGGATTGATGCTGACGATGCTGCAATACAGCCTCACCCCGAAGACCCATTGCTACCGGGAGGACGCGATTACCGAGCGGCTTCCCGAAATTCTGGAGATAGCGGGTCTCCTGCAGTCGCAGTCGGCGAAGGGGACACGCAAGAGGACAGTGAAAGCTAAAGGGAAAGGAGATCAATCATGAGTGAATCATTGGCTTCCCGCGTCAAGCGGCTGGTATCGGGCAGCGCCAACATGATCGTGACCGCGGTCGAGAGCCTGGCCCCGGAAATGGTGATGGAAGAGGCGATCCGCGAGGTCGACAACGCCATCGACGACGTGCGCCACGAGCTGGGCCAGGTGATGACCCGGCAGTACCACGCGACCCGCCGCCTGGCCGGCGAGAACAAGAAGCATGAGGAACTGTCCGAAAACATCAAGGTCGCGCTCAATGAAGGCCGCGAGGAGCTGGCCGAGGCCGGCGTGGAGCGGCTGCTGGACATCGAGGCGCAGATCCCGGTGCTGGAAGCCGCGATCGCCGAGACCCGCGAGGCCCAGGCCGAGCTGGAAGGCTATGTCGCGGCGCTGCGCGGCCGCAAGGCCGAGATGAAGCAGGAGCTGCGCGAATACCGCGCCTCGCAGAAGGAAGCCGCCGCGAGCGGCAATGGCGGCGACGGCGCTGGCCCGCGTGGGTCCGACACCGAACGCCGGGTCGAAAAGGCATCGGAGGCCTTCGACCGCGCCATGGAGATCGGCGGCGGCATCGGCGGCGGCGACGCACCCGACCGCAAATCCGCCGCGCTGAATGCCGAGCTGGAATCGCTGGCCCGCAAGAACCGCGTCAGCGAACGCCTGGCCCAGTTCAAGGAAAAGGGCTGAGGCCGTCCATCGGCTGAATGGGGGGAACGGCAATGCTTGATTTCATCCTGGCGGAGGCCAACCGGCCGTTTGCGATAACCAACGGCGCCATGCTGTCTATCACCGTGCTGGAAATCTTCCTGGCCATGGGCGGCCTGGGGATGATGGGTGCCCTCG
>JBFFGY010000350.1:0-3055 GCA_041557215.1 Alphaproteobacteria bacterium | reverse complement strand
TGGTGCTGATCAACGGCATGCTGAAATACTACATAAACGTCTTCAAGGGACGGATGGGCGAGCGCCTGCTGCGCCGGCTCCGCTACCAGCTTTACGAACGGATCCTGCGCTTTCCGCTGCCGCATTTCCGGAAAACCAGCCAGGGCGAACTGATTCCGATGATTACCGCGGAAGTCGAGCCGCTGGGCGGGTTCATCGGCGCCTCCTTTGCCGACCCGATGTTTCAGGGCGGGCAATTGCTGATCATCCTCAGCTTCATCATGATCCAGGACCCGGTGCTTGGCCTGGCGGCCATTGCCCTCTATCCGTTCCAGATCTACGCCATTCCCAAGCTGCAGCGGGCCGTAAACATGCTTGGGAAGGAAAGGGTCCAGAACGTCCGGCGCCTTTCCGACCATATCGGCGAATCCGTTGCCGGGTTTCCGGAAATCCACACGAACGACGCGGCGTCACACGAACTGGCGCGGTTCGCGCACCGGCTGGGCATCATTTACTGGATCCGCTATGACATTTATCGCCGGAAATTCTTCATCAAGTTTCTGAACAATTTCATTGATAAGCTCACGCCGTTTTTCTTTTTCTCGATCGGCGGTTGGCTCGTCATCGAAGGCAACCTCAGTTTCGGCGCCCTGGTCGCGGTGCTTGCCGCCTATAAGGACCTGGCCAGCCCGTGGAAGGAGCTGCTGACCTGGTACCAGCAGAAGGAAGACGTGCGCATCAAGTACGAGCAGGTAATCGAACAGTTCGATCCGCCCGGGATGCTGGATGAAGGCCGGCTTCATGAAGATCCGGACGAGACCGAAATCGACGGTTTGGTCGAACTGCACAATGTCAGCCTGGTCGACGAAGACGGATTCCGGCCCCTGGACGGGGTCAGTCTGGTAATTCCGTCGGGTTCGCGCCTGCTTCTGCTGGGGGCCGGCAACAGCGGCCGCGACGAGCTGGTAATGCTGCTCGCGGGCCTGATCGAGCCGGTGGGCGGTTCCGTCAAGCTGGGCGGTTATGATATGTCCGGGATGCCGCGTGCCCTGACCGGCCGGCAGATCGGCTATGCCGGGCCGAACGCCTTCATCCAGGCGGGCACCGTTCGCGAGGCCCTGACCTACGGCCTGATGCACCGCCCCTTGCGGCCGGCAGACTATGATGGCGAGACTCGAAAACAGCAAGAGGCCGAAGAGCAGGAAGCCCGCATAGCCGGCAACACGGACCTCGATTACAACGCCGATTGGGTCGATTACGAGGCGGCCGGGGTTGCCGACCGGGCGAGTTTCCAGCATCGGCTGGTCGAGGCCCTGAATGCGGTTGCCCTGGGAGACGACATCTATCGCCTTGGCCTGCGCGGAGTCGTCGACCCCGAGGAAGACCCAGAGATGGCCGAGAAAGTGCTGCAGGCCAGGTTCGCCATGCGTGCGCATTTGGGCGACCGGGCGCTGGCCGGCTGTGTCGAGCCCTTCGATGCGGCGCATTACAACACCAGCGCCACGGTGGCCGAAAACCTGCTGTTCGGGATGCCGCTGGGCAAGGCGCTGGACGAAGACGGAATCGCCCTGAATCCCTATGTGCGGCAGGTGCTGCAACAGACCGGGCTGACCGCCGAATTCCTCACCATCGGCCAGAGGGTCGCCGAGACTATGGTGGAGCTGTTTGCCGACCTGCCGCCCGGCCATGAATTCTTCGATCAGTTCAGTTTCATATCGGCCGAAGATCTCCCCGATTTCCAGGCAATACTGGGCCGGGTCGGCCGCGGGATGGATGCATTAAACCTGAACGACCGCCATCGGCTGACCGCCCTGACCTTCAAGCTGGTGCCGGCGCGGCATCGTCTCGGCCTCATCGACGAGACGCTTCAGGATCGCCTTGTCGCCGCCCGTAAGGTCTTTGCCGATGGCCTGCCACCCGAACTGCGCGGAGAGGTCGCCTTTTTCCAGGCTGACGCCTATACGCAGGGCGCGACGATCCAGGACAACATTCTGTTCGGCAAGCTGGTTTACGGCCAGGCGAACGCGCCGGCCCGGGTGGGCGCGATGATCGCCGAGATTCTCGATGAGACGGGCTTGCGCGAAACGGTCATGCTCGTCGGGCTGGAGGCGGAAACCGGCAGCGGCGGGTCGCGGTTGACGCCGGAACAGCGACAGAAGATCAGCATTGCACGGGCGCTGCTCAAGCGCCCGAAGCTGCTCTTGATTCACGATGCCGTGGCGGCGATGGATGCCGCTTCCCAGGAACAGATTCTTGAAAACCTTCTCGCGTCGGCCGACGGGTCGACCGTTGTCTGGACGGCGGGTAGCGCGGATGCCGCCACGCGGTTTGACAGGATCGCCCTCCTGGAGGCGGGAAAAATCGCCGAGGAAGGGCCGGCCGAGGAATTGGTCGGGAACGCCGACGGGATAATCGGCCGGATGATATACAGATAAGGGGGCGCAAGCGCCCGAACGGAAGGACAACGCCATGAGCCTGCAACAGGAAGTAGACCTGCTCCGGAAAATTCCCATGTTCGCCAAGATCGATCCGGCGAAGCTGAAATTGCTGGCCTTTACGAGCGAGCGGATATCCTACGCCGAAGGCGACGTGCTGTTCCGGCAGGGCGATGTGGGCGATGCGGCCTTTGTCATCATCAGCGGCGAGGCCGAGGTCAGCATCGATACCGATAAGGGCCCCCTCGTCGTGGCCCGGTTGCGGGACCACGATTTCGTCGGCGAAATCGCCATTCTGTGCGACGTGCCGCGAACGGCAACGGTTACGGCACGCAGTTCGGTCGAGGCACTGCGTATAACGAAGGATCTGTTTTTCAGGATGGTGAAGGAATTCCCCGAAATCGCCGTCGAGGTCATGCGCGAACTGGCGCAAAGGGTGGAGAACACCAATACGCGCCTGCGTGAGATTGCCGCCGGCCGCAATCGCTGAGCCCGTAACACCAATAAAACAGAAATATGGCGACTGGCGCCATGGCGCCTGATAGGGTGGCGCTATGAGCCGTCTGGACAGCGCCATCCGCCGCCTTAAGGCTCAGCGTGACTGCATCGACTGGGCCGCTGGCGAGATTGGTGGCGAACCG
>JBFFGY010000349.1:0-3083 GCA_041557215.1 Alphaproteobacteria bacterium | reverse complement strand
GGCGCGTGGCCCTGCGCGTGGGGACCCCGTGAACCGCCCCAATGCGGATGAGCGCGGAATTCTGCTGGGCTTCGAGGCCAGGCTGGCCGCCGGGCAGTCCATGCGGCTTCTGCGCACCGACCGGATCGTCGAACTGCAGGGGCGGCGCCACATTCTTTTCATGCAGGCCATCCCGACTTTCGACAGCTGCCTTATCTGCCATGGTGCGGCGCTCGATCCGGCGGTCGACCGGGCCGTCCGCGAACTCTATCCCGAAGACGAGGCCACAGGTTACGCTGTCGGAGACATCCGGGGCGCCTTCGTCCTTTACAAACCACTGCCAGAGAACGGGGAGCCAAGCGGGCCGGCGCCGGTGGCCGCCCGGCCCAGGCCGCTGCTCGAACGGCTTGGCTACAGCCCGAAAAAGCGCGCAGGGGCGGTCGGCGATGCCGCCGCGGGCGCCGACACCTTCGAACGCGGCTGCCAGCACTGTCATGCGCCCAACGACCTTGCCAGGCATCTTTTTTCACCGGGCGCGACCACGGACGAGAACGCCGTCTGCCGTTTTCTTGGCAAACATGGCGCCAGCGACGAGCAGAGCGCCTGCGATATCGTCGCTTTCCTCCAGGACCTTGCGCTCTTCCTGGTCGAAACGGGGCAGTAATAGCAGGGTCGGTCACCGCCTCCTGTCGCCATCCCGCTAGGCGACGTCGATCTGCAGGTTTCTATTTCTCGTGCGCGAGATATTCCGCCGAGGCGACGGTGGCATCGTGCAGCAGTTCGTCGGCGATCATCCGCGTCATTTTGGCGACCGCGTCCAGCGGATAATCGGGTGAGCTCTGGTCGCCATATTTGCCGGCGGCAACAAGCTGGGCAGCGGCCTGGATGCAGGAAGAGATCAGGATAGCGCGGCGGTTGTCGGTGGTCATCTCGCAATCCTTTCGATATCGAAATATTGTCTGTGCCGCATATGATAGAGCATATTCCCATTTTCGTAGAAGGGTTATTGCCCGTAACGCGAGGTGGCGGCGAAAAGCGACCAAGGGTTGCGAAATACTGCGTTAACCCCCGGATGCTATGATCGGGCTGAAGACCGTGGGGAGAATGCACCCGATGCCGATGCGGAAATCTATCACGGGGTTGATCCGGCGCCATCCGGTGAAGGCAGGCCTGGCGGTTGTCGTCCTTGCGGCGGTGACGGGCGGGTTCTGGCTGGGGGGGCGGTGGGCGATGATTCCCGGCGAGGCGCCGGGCGCAAGGCGCGTGACCGGACCATCGATTCCTGGTGCTGAAGATGCGACGCCTCTCGCCACCGATGGCGAGCGGGCGCGGGGCAAGGGCGGCATGGATGAGGCCGCCTTGCTGGCACTGGCGGACGAGCCATGGTCCGGCGACATGGACGGCATGATCGAGCGCGGCTTCGTCCGCGTGTTGACAGTGCACAATCCGCTGTTCTTCGTCATTGACGGTGTGGAGGAGCGTGGGCTGGACGTCGAGATGGCCCGGCATTTCGAAGCCTGGTTACGCAAGCACAATGCCGGCAAGGCCGCCGCACGGCTGCATCTGGTGATGATTCCGACACCGCGCGACCAGTTATTGGCGCGACTGCTCGCCGGACGTGGCGACATCGCCATGGCAAACCTGACGATCACGCCGGCGCGCGACGAATTAGTCGATTTCACCATTCCGGTATTCGACGATATCTCGGAACTACTGGTGACCGGACCGCGGGCACGGCGGATCAGGACCCTCGAGGACGTGCCGCGAATCCAGATCCTGGCGCGGCGTTCCAGTAGCTACTTCGAACATATCGAGGCGCTGAACGAAACTCGCTGGACGGAGAACAAGCGGCCCTTACGGGTGCGGGCCGCCGACGAGCGGCTGGAAGATTTCGACCTGCTGCAGATGGTCGATGCCGGCCTTATTCCGGCCGTCGTGGTGGATAGCCACAAGGCAGCCTTCTGGGCACAGATTTTCGGCAATATCACCGTGCATGAGAACATTGCAGTGAATCGCGGTGGAGCCATCGCCTGGGCAATGCGAAAGGATTCGCCGAAGTTGATGCGGGCGGCAAACGGGTTCCTGCGGAAGAACCGGCAGGGGACGTTGGTCGGGAATGTGCTGCTGGACCGCTATCTGGGCGAGGCCGAGGGCTTTGACAGTACACTGGCCGGCGCAGACCACGCACAATATGAGGAGATATTGGCAATAATCCGGCGCTATGCCGGCCAGTATGGCTTCGACTGGCGCTTGATCGCCGCACAAGGATACCAGGAATCCGGTCTGGACCAGAGCCGGCGCAGCCATGCCGGGGCCATCGGGGTAATGCAGGTGATGCCGCGCACGGCTGCCGATCCCAATGTCGGCATCCCGGATATATCCACGCCGGAAGCCAATATCCATGCAGGTGTGAAATATCTCCGCTTCCTGCGCGACCACTATTTCGACGCGCCGGGCATTCCGCCGATCGACCGGGTGCTGTTCTCGATGGCCGCCTACAATGTCGGGCCGCGTAATATCGCCAGGGCGAGGCTGCGGGCGGAGAAAATGGGATTCGATGCAAACCGCTGGTTCGGCCATGTGGAGGTTGCCGCGGCCCGCGTGGTCAGTCGCGAGCCGGTGGTCTATGTGCGCAACATCTATAAATACTACATTGCCCTGGAGAGCGCGGGGGCCATGCAGGCGGCCCGGGATGCGGCGAGGCGGCGCTGGGAGTGAGGGCGGACGGACGGAAGGACCCGGTTGGCCCACATTTCGAGGCGGCCTAAACCGTAGAATTAACGACAGATACGTCCGGATTGATCAAATTTTATACTTTTGATCTAGGCCATTGGGAATGAATGCCGCACGCCCGCATTGTACGGTTGATGGCTTTTTACGGGGAGAGTCGAATGAATCTCATTTCCATGTTCGTAGAATCGATCAGAGTCGCCAACAGGCTGGAGAGTGCCGGACCTCGGTCCGGCCTTATGCAGGCCGAACGTTTCGTCGCCGATTTTTGTTCATCGGGGAATCGCAATCAGTCGGAAGATAGCGGGCTGGAAAAGCTCGAACTGATCGACGGCGCCTTCATGAAACCGTTCTGAGTTATTTTATCCAGGATC
>JBFFGY010000348.1:0-3109 GCA_041557215.1 Alphaproteobacteria bacterium | reverse complement strand
GGCGGCCATCGGGGCGCTGGGGGCCGCTTTCCTGTTTGCGGTCGCCATGACCCTCATGCGGCGGCTGGGCACGACGGAAAATGCCGCCACCATCACCTTCTATCTGTCGGTATTCATCACGCTGGTCAGCCTCGTCCTGATCGCCACGCTGGGCTGGGTCGCGCCAACGCCGGCCGATTTCCTGGTATTGGCCATGATCGGCCTGATCGGCGGCACGGCGCAGCTGTTCCTGACCCAGTCGCTGCGGCTGGGCGAGGCCGCGGTGGTTAGCCCGTTGCGCTATACCTCGATCATCTGGGCGGTGCTGTTCGGCTATATTTTCTGGGACGCGTTGCCGGATGCCATGGTGGTGGCCGGCCTCGCAATCGTGATTTCCAGCGGCCTCTATATCCTGCATCGCGAAACCCGCCTCGCCATCATCCAGCGCCGCCGCGACGTGACGGAGCGGTAGGACGGGCGGTTCCTTACCGATGCAGTCGCGAGGTTTGCCCCATAGCGGCATGGCTCGCCTGCAATATTCGCATTGCTGGTTTGGGGCATTCGCGCGTAATAGGTCGGGATAACGGAATTACCCGGCAGTACCCGCAGATGATCGATAGCACCCTCGCCGAAACACCGGTGCGGCAGAATTTGCTGGCCGCGGGACATCTCATGGCCAGCCTGTTCCTGTTCGCGATTATGGATGCGATGATCAAATGGCTGTCGGCCGACTATCCCGTCCACCAGATCGTGTTCTTCCGGTCGGCCTTCGCGCTGGTGCCCGTGCTGTGGCTGGCGCATCGTTCGGGCGGACTGTCTACCCTCAGGACGCGACGTCCCTGGGCGCATTTCCTGCGCGGACTGGTCGGCGTTCTGTCGATGGCGCTGATCTTCCATGCCTATGCCGTCATGAAGCTGGCCGACGCCGCGGCAATCCTGTTCGCTGGGCCGCTATTCTTGACTGCGCTCGCCGGGCCGGTACTGGGCGAAAAGGTGGGTTTGCGCCGCTGGAGCGCCGTGTTCGTCGGATTCGCCGGAGTCCTGGTCATCATCCAGCCCGGCGGATCGGCGATCCAGCCCGCGGCCATCGGGGCACTGGCTGCCGCCGGAATGTATGCCCTGGCAATGGTACTGGTCAGCAAGTTGGGCACGACCGAAAGTTCGGCCTCGATTACCTTCTATTTCTCGCTGTTCGGGACCGTCACCGGCGTAATCCTGCTGCTGCTGTTCGGCTGGACCGAGACCACCGCGGGCGATTTCCTTATGCTGGCCATGGTGGGGATCATCGGTGGCATCGCACAGCTTTTCATGACCAAGGCGTTCCGGCTCGGCGAGGCGGCGGTGATAAGCCCTCTCAAATACTCCTCGATGATCTGGGTGGTGCTGTTCGGCTATTTGATCTGGGGCGAATTGCCCGCCCTGCATGTGGTGGTCGGCGTCGCCATCGTGATCGCCAGCGGCCTATATATCGTCCATCGCGAAGCGGCGCTGGCCATCGCTCGCCGACGACTGGTGCCGATCCGCTAGGCGCTATTCCGGCACGCCGGCCTTGCGCAGGCCTTCGACGAACATGTCGACATAGGCCGGGCTCTGGAGGTTGGTGGTCTCCACGAAATCCTGGATGGAAATTTCGTATCCCTGCGCCCGCAGTTCATCCATTTCCCACTCTGCATCACCGACCAGCCCCAGCTGACCATATGACGCGATCAACAGCTTGCGTGGCCAGGGAACGTTGGGATTTTTCTCGAGCGCCTTCTGGAAATTTTCCGCGGCCTCCTCATACGGCCCAGCATGTACTGGCTCCGGCCCATGACGAAGAGATACCAGAAGGGATAGCGGGGATTCAGCCGCATGGCCTGCTCTATGCTGGGCAGTGCTTCCCCGGAAAAACCGGCAATGTTCATGGTATTCGCCATCAGCCCGTAGGCGTCAGCATAGTTGGGATCAAGCCGGATGGCGGTCTTCAAGGCCTCGATTGCGCGGTCGCCGTCGAACATCTGGCCGCGGGACAAGACGCGCGCCAGCGCCCAGTGCGCCTGCGGCAGGGTCTTGTCCAGCGCCACGGTTTTTTCCGTCAATTCCTTGGCTTTGGCGAAGCCGACCATGGGGTCAGGGATCCAGCTGCTTTCGGCGGCCAGGCTGTAGGCCGTTCCCAGGCTGGCATAAGCCGACGCGAATTCAGGATCCAGTTCGATGGCCTGTTCGAACAGCTGGCGCGATTCCTGGTTGGCCTGTTTGGTGAAGAAGCTCTCGAACCGCCGGCCGCGCAGCCAGAGATCGTATGCCTCCGGGCTGCTGGTCAATCGGTGGGCCAGCCGTTCGACCTCGTCCGGTGTCAGCTTGACCGCCAGTTCGCCCACCACCTTGGCGCGGACTTCGTCCTGCAGGTCGAAGATATCCTTCGCTTCGCGGTCATAGCGCTCGGCCCAGACATGGTGGCCGGTACCGGCGTCGATCAACTGGACATTGATCCGGATCCTTCCCCCTGCCTTGCGGACGCTGCCTTCCAGCACGAAGCCGACGCCCAGTTCGCGCCCCACCTCGCGAATGTCCGGGGACTGGCCCTTGTAGGCGAAGGACGAGTTGCGGGCGATGACCAGCAATCCCGAAATTTTGGACAGGTCGGTGATGATGTCCTCGGCCATGCCGTCGGCGAAATATTCCTGCTCCGGATCGCCCGACATATTGTCGAAGGGCAGGACTGCGATGGATTTCTGGATCGTGCGCTCGGTGGCGGCCGGGGGCGTTTCAACGGCCTGCTTTCCCGGCTTCAGGAAATAACCCGTCACTGCGATGGCCGCGACGATGGCCGCCGCCGTCGCGCCGATCAGGGAGGATACGCTTTTTCTTTTGCGCTTTGCGGGCGCTGGGCGCATGCCACCCGCTGTCACCCGATAAACTGCTATCGGCTCCGGGATATTCTTGAACTCCCGGTCGCCCAGCGCCTAGAAACCGACATTCAGCTTGCCGCGAACCTGGCTCCAGGTGTCGCCCGAGATCAGGATGCCGCCGGGATCTGCCTGTTCCTGCAGCCGCGCTGCGACATTAACCCCGTCGCCGAAGATATCGCCTTCCTCGACGATGATGTCGCCCAGATTGACGCCGATCCGGAAGACGATCGCGCTGTCGC
>JBFFGY010000347.1:0-3115 GCA_041557215.1 Alphaproteobacteria bacterium | reverse complement strand
CGATGCAGCAATGGCATCAGGCCTCGCCCAATTCCTCCCTGAGCAACTCCAGCTCAAGCCATTCCTCCTCGGCGCCAGCCAGCGCATCGCGGGCTGCGGAGAGTCCGGATGCGGTTCGATCGAAGGCTTCCGGGTCGCGCGCATAGAGTCCGGGATCGGCCAGCGCGGCCTCCAGTTCCGCTATTTTCGATTCCAGCTCGCGAATTCTGCCGGGAAGCTGTTCCAGGGCCCGCCGCTGGTTGTAACTGAGTTTTCGGCGCCCTTCGGCCCTCTTCGTCTTTTCCTTGCCGGCAGGTTTCGTTGCGCGGACTTCGGGCTGGTCGCCGGCAGCCCGGGGCCGCTGGCGAAGGTAATCGGAATAGCCGCCGGGATACTCCATGGGCAAACCATCCCCTTCCACGGCGATAGTCGAGGTGACAACACGATCCAGTAAATCGCGATCGTGGCTGACCAGCAGCACCGTTCCCTCATAGTCGGCCAGCAGTTCCTGAAGCAGATCCAGCGTATCCATATCAAGATCATTGGTCGGTTCGTCCAGCACCAGCAGGTTTGACGGGCGCGCCAATGCGCGGGCCAGCAGCAACCGGTTACGCTCGCCGCCGGACAGGCTTTCCACCGGGCTGCGCGCCAGGCTGTCGGCAAACAGGAAGTCGCGCAGATAGGCCACGACATGGCGCGGCCGGTCACCCACCATCACCTGGTCGCCGCCACCGGGGCAGAGCAGGCTCCAGGGAGTTTCTCCGGGGGTCAGGGCCTCGCGCGTCTGGTCCAGATAGACCATCTCGATTTTGGTCCCCAGCTTCAACCGGCCGGAATCCGGCGGCAGTTCGCCGATCAGCATCCGCAGCAGGGTCGTCTTGCCGGCGCCGTTCGGTCCGATAATGCCGATCCGGTCGCCTCGCATGATGCGAGTGGAAAAGCCGGCAATGATTTTCCGGCCGCCATAGGATTTGGCGATGTCTTCGGCCTCGATGACGAGCTTGCCGGTTGTCCCGGCCTCTGCGGCCTCCATGCGGACACTATCAGCCCTGCCGACCTGGCCAGCGCGCTTGGCTCTCAGGTCGTGCAGCCGGCGCAGGCGGCCCTGGTTTCGCTTCCGGCGGGCGGTGATGCCCTGATGCGACCAGACGGTTTCCTGCGCGATCAACTTGTCCAGCTTGGCGGTTTCAACCGCTTCACGCTCAAGGATTTCCTCGGACCAGCTTTCGAAATGGGCAAAACCCTTGTCCAGTCGGCGCAGCCGTCCCCGATCCAGCCACAACGTGCAGTTGGTCACGCGCTCCAGGAAAGCGCGGTCATGGCTGATCACCACCATCCCGAATCGTCCGCCGGCCAGCCGCTCCTCAAGCCATTCGATGGCCGGCAGGTCCAGATGGTTCGTCGGCTCGTCCAGCAGCAATACGGCCGGCTCGCCGACCAGGGCTCGGGCCAGCGCCGCGCGGCGCCTTTCGCCTCCGGAAAGGCCTTCCGTGCTGCGCCCGGCATCCATCGACAGGCTGTCGAGTAGGGCCTCGGCCATGTGGACGGAATCCTCGTCGACCCGTGGCAGGCCGGCAGCGGCGTACTCGCCGACAGTTGAATAGCGGGAAAGGTCGGGCTCCTGTGGAAGGTAGTATACACCAACGCCCTGTTGGGATATCCGCTTGCCCGCATCCGATTCTATCTCGCCAGCAAGAAGTTTCAGCAGGGTCGATTTGCCCGTACCGTTTCGGCCGACCAGAGCGATTCGCTCTCCCGGCCCGACGCTGAAATCCACATGCTCGAACAGCGGCCTGCCGCCGAACCCGAGCGAAATGTCCTGCAATGTTAAAAGTGGAGCTGCCACGAACCCTTGTTCCCCGATATTGCGTGGCCGAAGTCATGCCCCAGCCTGACCCCGGCCGCAACCCGGGACGTCATTTTCCTTTCGTAAGCAGCGAGACCGCTTCATTGAGCTGGCTCATCCGCCCGTGTTCCCCCTGGCCGCTGTCCGGATGGTGGATGGCGGCCAGTTTCCGATAGCGTTTCCTGATTTCATCGCTATCGGGAATGGATTTGGGGTGGAAACCCAGCACATACAATGCGTCTCCCCTGCCTTTCACACCATGCTCCAGCGGCTCGAAGAACAGGGTCTTGATCTGATAACGAAGGCGCGTCAGTTCAGCGCGCGCTTCCTTCAGTCTGTCGTCGCTGCTCGGTGCACGGCCGTCTTCGATCCTGACCGTGTAGTCGCCCCGGTCCATGGCCAGCGCCAGTGCAAGGGCTCGGCGGACTTCTGCTGCCCCATATCCACTAGCCAGACGGACCTGAAGCCGTGGCTTGCGCCGCCAGTTCTTGCCCTCGTTGGCGCCGGATTTCAGGATCACGGTCTCGCGGTCCGCCGGCTTGGGCTCTCCCGGGTCCGGGAAACTGGCGGCCTCGGTCGGCATCAGCAGCAGGACGGCCCGGGCCAGTTCGCCCGCATTGACGCCACGCCGCTCGGCGAGTTCCAGGATGTCGTCCCGGAACCGGCTGGCACAGGGCACCACATAGGACTTGTTTCTGGCTTCCCCTGTCGGGCTGGCGTCGGCGCGCGGCATGTCGTCGAAATCGTCCGGATGTTCCAGCTTGTCGCCCAGCCACAAGCGCCGGCGGCGTGAACGCAGGATCTTGGCCTTACGCAGCGCTTCTCCATAGACTATCCGGGGGTCGGTCATTGTCGTCAACTAAGAATTCAGTTTCATCGCGAGGACATGACTGAACATGCCGCTTCCGATGGAAAAGGGCAGCAAGTTTCGTGCCGGATTTTAGTTAACGTATGCGGGCTATCAGCCCCGAAGAACGCCGCCGGTCTGTTTTGTCACGGCGGCAACGACCGCGGCCGAGACTTTTTCGATGTCTTCGTCCGTAAGGGTGCGGTCGGTCGGCTGCAACGTGACCGCGATGGCCACTGATTTCTTGCCGTCGCCGACACCTTCGCCTTCGTACACGTCGAACAGCCGGACATCCGAAATCAGCACCTTGTCCGCGCCCTTCGCGGCACGCACGATACTGTCCGCGGCCACATCGGCGTCAACCACGAAGGCAAAATCGCGTCCGACCGGCTGGAACGGCGAAGGTCGCAGCAGTGGCCGCGCCTTGCCGCCCTTCGACCGGG
>JBFFGY010000346.1:0-3119 GCA_041557215.1 Alphaproteobacteria bacterium | reverse complement strand
TGTAGAGCATGTCGTCGGCCATCTTCATAAGGGCTTTCGGCTTGCCGTCGTCGCCGGGGATTACCGTGGCCACCCCGGCGCTGATGCTGACATGGTTGGTGGCCTCGGACTGGGTATGCGGGATACCAAGCGCCGCCGCCGCCTCGCGCATGCGTTCGGCTATGACCTGTGCCCCTTCGGCGTCAGTTCCCGGCAGGAGGCAGGCGAACTCCTCGCCGCCATAGCGCGCCACCAGGTCGCCCGCCCGGCTGGGCACCTCTTGCAAGGCCTGGGCGATCCGCCGCAGGCAATCGTCGCCCGCGGAATGACCGTAATGGTCGTTGAAGGATTTGAAATGGTCGATATCCATCATGATCGCTGACAGCGGCACCATCATGCGGCCACAGCGCCGCCACTCCTGCTCCAGATGCTGGTCGAAGCGGCGCCGGTTGGCGATCTCGGTCAGCCCGTCCGTCATGGTCAGCGCCTCAAGCCGGTCGCGTTGCAGCTTGAGTTGCAGAAGGTTGCGCACCCGAAGCTTTACGATGGCCGGGCGAAACGGCTTCACGATGTAATCTGCGCCGCCGATCGCAAGCCCCTTTTCCTCGTCCTCCTCGCTACCCAGCGCGGTAATGAACACCACCGGGATATCGTGGGTGCCGGTCTCGGACTTCAATCGCCGGCAGATTTCATAGCCATCCAGTTCGGGCATCATCACGTCGAGCAGGATTATATCGGGAAGCAGGCGCCGCGCCAGTTCCAGCCCCTTGCGCCAGTCGGTGGCGAAATGAAGCCTGTAGGAATCGCCCAGGATGCCGTGCAGGGATTTGATATTGGCTGGAATATCGTCGACGATCAGCACCCGTGCCTGGTCCACCGTGTCCGCGCCTGTCTCCATGGCGCCATTCACTGCAGGAGGTCCTTCTCGGCGCGGACCAGAATCTGCCGCGCATTGGCGTAGTCCAGCATATCCATTTTCTCGGACAGTTCCGAAAGGATCACGTCCTGGCCCCTGCCGCCCAACATAGATGCGAATTCGTCGAAATCCTGCTGGGCCGAAAGGTCCTGATCGTCCAGCAGTTCCCGCA
Source organism: Alphaproteobacteria bacterium (assembly GCA_041557215.1). Taxonomy (GTDB): domain Bacteria; phylum Pseudomonadota; class Alphaproteobacteria; order UBA8366; family JADFVY01; genus JADFVY01. The sequence goes on along the minus strand of JBFFGY010000346.1, from coordinate 2,052 downwards.
ATCGCCCATAGAGTTCCGCTACCCTGTCGCTGTCGAAAACGGCGCTATCTTCCCTTGTCGGGCCGGCCCTTTCGCCGCGGCCGAACCCAGCCCCGCGCAGGCCCTCCATCACCCGGGTCATTTCCGACGCAAATGCCGAAAGGAATTCCCCCAGCCGCTCGTCGCCATTGATCACGGCGTCTTCTAAATCCGCCGCCGCCTTCGACAATGCCGCCGCCCCGATGCTGCCCGCGGTGGACCGGATGGCATGCACCAGGAAACGGATCCGGCCCCAATCGTCATAGCCGGCCGCTTCCTCCAGTTCCCTGGAAAGCCCGTCATTGGTTCGGGAGAAATCGGTCAGGAGCTGAACGTAAAGCGCACGGTTCTGGCCCAGCCTGTCCAGACCGTCGGCCATGTCGATACCGACCAGCTCCTCCGGCATCCGTACATCGTCCTGCGCGCCCGTCGCGGGCTGGCAGGCCGCCCCCTCATTAATCTCAAAACATTTTGTAAGAACGGCATAAAGATCATTGATGTGGAAGGGTTTTGGCAGACAGTCGTCGGCCCCGGCCGCAAGGCACCGTTCCTGCTCCAGTTTGTTGCTATGGGCCGAAGTCGCAACGATGGGCATCGTCTGGTTTAGTTCGTTGCGGATGATGCCGATCGCTTCCAGCCCGTCCATCACCGGCATTTGCAAATCCATCAGAACCGCGTCGAAGGGCTGCGCCGCATCGCTGATCGCCGTGATCGCCTCGTGCCCGTTGCCGGCAAGGCTGACATGCGCGCCCGCATGCAATAGCAGGTCGCCGGCAAGCGTCTGGTTGGCGATGCTGTCCTCGACCACCAGTATTCTCGCATTGCGCAATCTATTCAGATTCTCGGGCGGCATGCCCGGCGCTCTCCCGCTAAATCAACCGCGACTCAAGCATAAAGGGCTATCGTAAAGTTTCCGTGAACGAAAAAAGAGGGCCCGCCGAATTTCGACGGGCCCTCCCGAAAATGCGGGTCTTGCCGCGGCCGTTTAGCGCTTCGAGAACTGGAAGCTGCGGCGGGCCTTGGCGCGGCCGTATTTCTTACGCTCGACCATGCGGTCGTCGCGGGTCAGGAACCCGCCGGACTTCAGCACGCCACGCAGTTCCGGCTCGTAATGGGTCAGCGCGCGGCTGATGCCGTGGCGGACCGCGCCGGCCTGGCCGGAGAGACCCCCGCCCTTGACCGTACACATCACGTCGTACTGGTTGCTGCGGTTGGCGGTCTCAAACGGCTGGCGGATGACCATCTGCTGCGTCGGACGCGCGAAATAGGTGGTCACGTCGCGGCCGTTGACGATGATCTGCCCGCTGCCGGGCTTGATCCAGACGCGCGCGACGGCGTTCTTGCGCTTGCCGGTGGCATAGGCGCGGCCATGCTCGTCGACTTTCTTCTCATGGACCGGGGCGGTGGCCACAACAGCGCCAGTCGCCGCACCCAGGTCGGCTAGGTCGGTGACCGTGGTGGTCTCGGTCCCGGTTTCGTTCTGCTCGTCGGCCATCGTTACGCGGTCCTCTTGTTCTTGGAGTTCATCGCCGCGATATCAAGCGGCTGCGGCTGCTGCGCCTCGTGCGGATGCTCGGCGCCCGCATAGACCTTCAGATTCTTCATCTGCTGGCGGCCCAGCGGTCCGCGCGGGATCATCCGCTCAACGGCCTTGATGATCACCCGTTCCGGATGCTCGCCGCCGAGGATCTTGCCGGCCGTCCGCTCCTTGATGCCGCCAGGGTAACCGGTGTGCCAGTAGTATTTCTTGTCCGTCAGCTTCTTGCCGGTCAGCTTGACCTTCTCGGCGTTGATGACGATGACGTTATCGCCGCAATCCATGTGCGGCGTGTAGCCCGGCTTGTGCTTGCCGCGAAGAACATTGGCGATGATCGCGGCCATACGGCCCAGGACCAGGTCCTCGGCGTCCACGATCAGCCACTTCTTCTCGACCTCGGAGGGCTTCATCGTATAGGTCTTCATGCTGTTCAGCATGGGATTTGCCTCTCAATATCCGGCCAGTGCCGGAAACATGTCGAAAAAACGGGTAAACGG